>NZ_JAUBTU010000013.1:25696-112208 GCF_036705085.1 Microcoleus sp. B6-A1 | reverse complement strand
TCAATTACTTGTTTAGCAACAGGCAAGATGCCTGTTCCACAAGAAAATTCACTCTTTGTGGAACGGGCATCTTGCCCGTTTTTGAGAATGGTGCAAGATGCAAGTTTTAACCGACTTTCGCTATCAGCCAGGGAATTCATTCCCTGGCGGGCTCTCGAAGCATGAATCAACCCAGCCATCTCCCCCTCTTGTGCTCTTGCGGGTTGATTCCCGACTAAAGACGGGGCGATCGCCAGTACGGGTAAAATCGAGACTGACAATATTAGACGCCAATAGAAAAAATTACGTTTCACAGCTTACAACTCACAATTTCACTTCTAAACGCATGGGGATTTAGAAACCCGGAAAATCCGTATGTTTCTTCTTACTAAATCCGATATTTTTAGCCGATCGCACTAATTGCCCTCAAGCCCTACTACAAAAGGCTCACCCCGGAATAGAAATCACCAACTCCGAACCCTCCCCCAAAGAAGACTTCACCAGTAACGTACCTCCATGTTTTTCTACAACAATTTGATGGGCGATCGACAATCCTAATCCAGTTCCTTGACCCACAGGCTTGGTTGTAAATAAGTGGTTAAAGATGTTTTCCTTGACTTCGACTGACATCCCCACTCCATTATCCTTAATGCGAATCAAAACCTGATTGTTGTCTTCGCTCAGAACAGTTTGAACCGTTATTTGATTAGCTAGGGCTTTAATTTCACTAAAACTGCGCCCCTTATTTGACTCCTCCAGAGCATCAATGGCATTGGCCAGTACATTCATAAATACCTGGTTTAACTGTCCGGGAAAGCATTTCACTAGGGGCAAGTTACCATACTCTTTCACAACTTCAATGGCCGGGCGGAACTCGCTGGCTTTTAAACGGTGCTTGAGAATTAGCAGAGTGCTTTCAAGTCCATCATGAATATTGAAAGAAACTGGTCGATCGCTATCAGCCCTCGAAAACGTTCTCAAACTCGTACTGATATTGCGGATGCGATCGACTCCCTCCTGCATTGAGCCAATCAATTTGGGCAAATCTTCTCGCAAATACTCCAAGTCCATATCCTCTATTTCGGCTTCAATTTCCCCTCCCGGATTGGGAAATTTTTCTTGATACAAATCAATCAAATTGAATAAATCCCCCACGTATTCTATAGCCGGTTGCAAGTTGCCGGCGATAAAGCCTACGGGATTGTTAATTTCGTGGGCTACCCCTGCAACTAAATTTCCCAGAGCCGACATTTTCTCACCCTGCACCAATTGCAACTGCATCTGTTTGAGATTGTGGATAGATTGCTCTAGTTTTTGGGCATAATCCTGAGATTGTTGATAAAGCTGTTGAGATTCCTGATACAAGCGGGCGTTTTCCAGCGAGATCGCAGCTTGGGAGCAGAGGATGTTGAGGAGGACGACGCGATCGCCAGTGAATGCCCCCGTCGTCAGATTATTTTCCAAGTAGAGAATTGCCATCATTTTGCCTTGATGGATAATCGGAGTACATAGGATGCTCTTAGGTTGCTGCTGCTTTATATAGGGGTCAGAAGCAAATATTAATTCTGTCTTGACATCATCGAAAACTAGGGCTTTATGGGTGCGTTTGACGTAATTAATGACAGTCTGAGGAATTGATTCGCTGTCCTCTATCCCAATATTTTCTTGCAGAATACAGCCTTGGCTATCGCTACAGTGGACGGCGATTTTCCAGTTTTCCTCTTCTTTCAAAATTAATACTCCTGTTTGAGCGCCTGCATTCTGAATCGCCACTTCCATCAGGGTAGTGAGCAATTGTTCCAGCTTAATTTCGCTAGACAAAGCTTGATAAGCTTTGATAACAGTTGGTAAATCTATTACTGTGGTACTCGTACTTCCAGCAATTGTTTGGTTTTTGCTAGAAGATGAGGTGTCATGGGAGGTGGTCACTGCCTCGAACAAACGAACTTGATTATGTTGCAAAATAGGAGCCAGCAATTGAGAATAGCGTTGTTCTATGTCGTCAATTTTCGCTTTAGCTCCCCAACGAGAGTAGGCATAGTAGGCATCAATTAGATAAAGTTGAGCAATTTTTTCTTTACCCCATTGTAAATAAAATTTTGCAGCCAGCTCATTTGCCAAAGCTTCTTCATTGAGGTATTTGTTTTCTTTAGCCAGAGCGATCGCGCGATCGTAAAAATCCATCGCCTCAACTTGCTGTCCTAAAACGCGATATCGCTCTGCCTCGACCAAATAGAACTTATGCAAGTGATTCATAGGGGCATACTCCGCCCATCGCTTGCTTTTTGCCTGATTTACTGCTACTTTTTCTAGGAGTGCAGCTTGTTTTTCCGCATCAGCCTCTGCATACACCGCTAAGTACGTTAGAGACCCATAGAAATAAATCAGCGAATACTGAAGCCCTGCGGTTAGAGCATCCGAATATTGCTCTGCTAGCACGGCATTTTCCAGCGCTTGTTGATAGTTTTCAAACAAATAACCGAGAATCAACTTGTTGAGATAAACGCTGCAAATCGCATACTGCACGTTATTAGCTTGATGCTGCGGTATCATGATGTCTTCATCATAAGCTTCCCCAACCAAACGGCAGGGGTTATCGGTTTTGCCTCGCAAGTTCAAAACAGCCTGCCGAAAAATTTTCACGAAACTGAGTGCGTTTCCCTGACGAATCTGATGAATAGCGCGATCGAAGGTTTCTGTCTCCCGCTCCATTTCCGCCAAGTCTCTGCCCATAGAGAAAGAAAGCGCCGTATAATTGTAAAGTCCATAGGCAGCATATTCTAATTCTCCTGCTTCTAGGGCAATTTGATGGGCTTCTAATAAAAATGGCAAAGAATCTTGGGGGTAGCGTTTCCAATGCCGGACATAGCCATAAACAAGGTTGTAGGTTTTGGTTTTCAACTCTTTGCTTTTCACATTATCTAGCAGACCTAAAGCTACCTCACCTGATTGATAGCCGATATCAATATCACCTCCTGTTCCTGCATGAATTAAACCATACCAAGCATAACTAAAAGCAGATGTAGGTGCATTTCCATAAGTGAGAGATAGTTCTATTGGCTTGCACACAATCAGCGGGAATAATTTAGATGCAGACTGATAAGAAGCCGACACAACCGTGCCTAAAATTCGCAGGGCTGCCAGATAATAGGAGTCGGTCATCTCTGGAAGATTAATCAATTCTTCCAACGTGTGGCTGGCGAACTTGCGTTTTGTTTCTTCCTGCGTTTGCTGAACCTTTTCCGGGCTGGGATTCTCTGGAAATTCCACGCCCAGTTGTTTGAGAACAATCAGCGCAGTCTGTTCTGCTAAGGGTAAATTATTCTGAGCGATGTAACTTTGAATTCGCACTGTATAAACTTTCACAGTATCCAGAGAGGTTCGGGCTTGCTGCAACACGATTTGCACCCATTGATCCATTTGTTCAAATTCACCGCTCAGGAATGCCGCTTCAACTGCTTCCTCATATAGGTTTAAGGTGAGTTGGTACTGGCTGTCCCAACAATCCGTTGCTAATAATTCAATTCCGTTACTCAAGCACTCAAAGGCTGCAGCATACGCTGTTGCGGCTTTTGCTTTTCGTCCAGCTACTAGATTTAACTGGGCATATTCTTGCCGTTGCACCCGATCGCTAACCAGCTTAATCGCCATATTCAAATGGTCAACCATTTCAAAAATTCTTTCTTCCCGCTCGACTTCCGATGTTTCCTTAAACAGCAGTTGCCCTATCTTTAAGTGGGTCGAGCGTTTTTGATCTTCGGGAATGAGAGAATAGGCAGCCTGCTGTACGCGGTCATGCAAAAACTTGTATTTCGCTAATTGTTCATGGCTAGTTAATAAGTGATGGGTATCTTCCCGGGCCGCTGGCTCAGCTAAGTCTTTACTAGATTGTTGATAAAATTTATAAACATCGCTAACTGGTAAAATCAACCCTTCTTGCAATGCTTTCCACAAAGCTGTTGCTGTTTCTGTTGGCGAATTTTCATCAACAATTGCTAAGGTCGCCAAATCGAACTGATTGCCAATACAAGCAGCTAACTTTAAAACTTCCTGTGTCCTGATTGGCAACTTTCGCAACTGAACGGCCATGAATTCTACTACATCATCCGTTAGTGCCAATGTTCGCACTCTAGCGATATCGCACTGCCAATACCGAGATTCAAAATTAAATTCAATTATCTCATCTTCATGCAAAGATTTGAGGAATTGTGTGCTAAAAAAGGGATTGCCTTGGGTTTTCTGATAAACGAGTTCTGTCAAAGGCAGAGCCAATGTTGTAGAACAAGCTAAGGTATCGGCAATCAGACAATTCAACTCCGAGCGATCGAGCGGCGCGAGGGTAATGGTGTTGACTGTGGCTCCGGTTTGTTGAATGTCGGATAATGTCAGCACCAAAGGGTGTACGGGACTGACTTCGTTATCTCGATACGCTCCAATTAACAAGAGATACCGCCGATCGCCATCGCTCGTCAAAAGTTGAATCAACTTTAATGAGGCTGAGTCTGCCCATTGCAAGTCGTCTAAGAAGATAACGAGGGGATGTTCTTTGGTTGTGAAGAGTTGAATGAACTTCTCTAATAAGCGATTGAAGCGATTTTGGGCAGCACTGGCGACGAGTTCTGGTGCGGGAGGTTGCTCTCCGATAATCTGCTCTAGTTCGGGAATTACCTCAACGATTACCTGAGCATTCTCGCCCAATGCTGCCAGGATTTGAGTCTTCCACTGCTCAACTTTAGCATCTGTTTCGCTCAGCAATTGCTTCATTAAATCGCGAAAAGCTTGTACAAAAGCTGAGAAGGGTTGGCTGCGGCCAAATTGGTCGAATTTGCCTTTGATGAAGTAGCCTCTAGCTGCGACAATCGGTTTGTGAACTTCGTTGACGACGGCGGTTTTGCCAATACCTGAGAAGCCAGCCACCAGCATCATTTCCGCGCTTCCTCCACTCACGCGATCGAAGGCTGCTAGTAGGGAGAATACTTCCCTCTCTCTACCATATAATTTTTCGGGAATGATGAAGCGATCGCACAAATCTCGCTCCCCTATTTTAAAGTTAATCAGCGCTCCTGTCTCTTGCCACTGGTACAAACAAGTTTCCAAATCAAACTTGAGTCCGATCGCACTTTGATACCTATCTTCAGCATTCTTCGCCATCAGTTTGCTAACAATTTCAGACAGCACCAAGGGAACGCTTTTGTTAAGGTGATGGACTGGAATAGGCTGCTTGGCAAGGTGACAGTGTACTAACTCTATCGGATCTTCGCTTTGGAAAGGCAACTGTCTCGTCAGCAGTTCGTAGAATGTAACTCCCAGAGAGTAGAAATCTGTGCGGTAATCAATGCCTCGGTTCATTCGCCCAGTTTGTTCGGGAGATATGTAAGCTAAAGTGCCTTCAATGAGGTTGGGATTCTGAATTTCTTGGGTTTGGCGCGGCAACAGGGAAGCGATGCTGAAGTCAATCAGCTTCACTTGTTTGCTGACAGGGTTAATTAAAATGTTCGCCGGTTTGAGGTCTTTATGGATGACGTGGTGGCGATAAAGTCCATCGAGGGAGTTGGCAATTTGAATGGCAATGGGAAGAAACTCGTTAATGGGCAACCCTTCCAGAGGTTCGTTGCTGGCGAACACCAGACTAGCGAGGTAGCTACATAAGGAAATTCCGCCAAAGTCTTCCATCACCAGAGCATACTGGTTATGGTAAGTCTCCAGGCTGTATGCCTTGACAGTGCCGGGTATCTCTAAGTTTTTAGTAATGACAAACTGATTGCGGAAGTGAACCAGTTCGTGGAAGCGAGGAAAGTCATTTCGCAGCAGTTTGATCACTACGGGCTGCTGATCGGAAGACCGACGGCCACGATAAACTAGAGTTCGATTGCCTGCGTATATTTGCTCGTTAATCTGATATCCTCGAAAAATATTTGTTATGCTAGCCATACCTACCTATTCCTACTGTTTCTGTCAAGCCAGAAGCTTTTTAGAGTTAATATAGCGCTTCTCAAGCGTTGTGAGGTATGGGGGCGAGTCCTATGCCCTATGCCCTATGCCTTATGCCCTATGCCCACGGAGCCCTATGAGCACCTCATGTTACTGAGAAAGGCTATAGCTTAAATGTCAAGCCTGACAAGGACTTGATTGGCATTTTGACATATTTGTTCAATTGATTTTACTGCTTTAACTATTGATTTAGCATAGTAAGTAACGAAGAACCCAGATTTGAAAAGCGATCTCGGAGTTTACGGTCAACGTTACGGCATCGAAGCAATGTTTAAAGACTGTAAAACAGGAGGATATAATCGGGAGGGTTGTCAAGCATCACCCGATCAATTGATTGCCAACCATGATTTTAATTGCTTTAGCTATGACTGGAGCCTGGTTACAGGGAAAAAAAACCAATTTTCAGGGACAAAAGAAATATGTTGGTCGGATTCAAGAGATAGGTAAAACTAGAAGAAGATATAGCAACTTTTGGGTTGGTTTGTATGATAACAATTGGCTAATCGCTGTTGACTCTTGTCAGGAGTGGGTAGAGTCCATACAGAGTTTAGTTCGCAATAAAAAGTCATTTTATCAGAAGGGCTTGAGAGCCATAAAGCGAATGCGGGCAAGCACTTTAGCCTCGTTGTCGCCCTCTGAAGAAATACAGCCTCCCGAACGCCCCCAAAAGCGGGGAAGTTCCGTTTCAGCTTGGATCGGCTTTTTTGAAGCTTTGCGATCGCAAGTGGCAAAGATGTGCCAGCAGCAATTTTTCCACAAGGTGAAGTGCCAGCTTGCTAAGTTCTTCGCCCCAGACTTTGTTGTAGAACCAAGCCAAAGGATCGCAGTCTCAATAGTAAGTAATGGGTGCGATCGTGTGCTTTGTAACCCTTTAATAATTTACTAGCGAGTTTTACTTGCTGGCGATTGAAAAAACTTCTGCTTGGGGGTGAAAAGAAACCGGGAAAAAGCCTCCTTCGCGCATTTCTTGAATAGTCTCTTTAACCGCCTGAATAATGCGCTCTGTGTCTTCATGAGTGTGAGCAGTGGAGAGAAAGCAGCTACGACCTTCAGATATGAAAATACGCTTTTCGAGTAAGTGAAAAAGTAGCGGATCTATCTCAACCGAGGCAACAGCGCGAAATTGCGAGCCGAAATTTACAAGCCAGACAGAGACTTCATTTTCTTTGAAATAAGCATTCAGGGTTTCAACTAGCTGCGAAGTTCGCTGATTCAACTGCTGCTGAAGGGCTGGGCCTTGACTTTTAAGATAGCGCAGCACGGAACGCGCAGCGGCCAGAGCAAGTGGGTGCTTGCAAAAAGTGCCGGCAAAAATTGTTGTTTTTACCTGGGGGTAGGAATCATCGCCGTAGTTCCACAAACCGCCGTCAATTTTATCCATATAAGCAGCTTTTCCAGCGATAACTCCAATGGGCATACCGCCCCCGACAATTTTACCGTAAGTTGCAATATCTGCCTCAATGCCAAACCACGCCTGCGCGCCGCCTTGATGAATTCGGAAACCAGTGACCATTTCATCAAAAATCAGCGCAATTTCTGATTCTTTTGTTAATTGCCTGAGTTGCTGGAGAAATTCTTTGGGTTGCAAATCGAGACGGCGGCTTTGCACCGGCTCCACGAGAACCGCCGCTAATTCGTGCTGATGAGCTTTGATAATTTCCAGGGCATGAGGGCTTCCGTAATCCAAAACTAAAACATCTTCAATAAAATTAGCGGGAATTCCTGGCGCTTTGGGAATGGTGCGTAAATCGCCATTTATGTTTTTTACAACTGCCAGAGTTCCGTCAAAATGACCGTGATAAGAACCCGAAAACAAAGCAATTTTATTGCGTTTAGTTGCCGCTCTAGCTAATCGTAGGGCTGCCATCACCGCTTCGGTGCCAGTATTAGAAAAAGCGACGCGCTCCATCCCCGTCAGTTCGCAGATTAATTCCGCAACTTCTCCGGCAAGGTCTGCTTGTGGGCCAATTTGTACGCCGCGATCGAGTTGCTCTAATAGGGCTTCTTTAATAAAGGGCGGATTATGACCGAAAAGATTGATGCCAAATCCCATTGTGATATCGATGTATTCGTTGCCATCAACATCCCACATTTTAGAACCCAGCGATCGCTCGGCGACAATGGGATAAAACATCTCCTTGACGGGCAAGCGAAACCCATCTGAAGCCCGATTGTCAGCGAGAACCGGACGGTATTTTTGCGCGAAATTCTTAGAGGTCTTTGTGCGATCGGTGTAGCGCTCTATCAGCGCTTTCATGTGTCTTTGCTGCAATTGTTCGTTCATTTTGAATTCTCCAGAGTTTGAGTCAGGTAGGATCGCAATGCTTTGCGCCCTTACAGGTTTTAATTGCGGCTACCTATCAAGCCAGAATCGGCGAGATAGGAAAAGTAAGTGCGAAACAAATTCGCATCCGCTTGCGGACAGGTGATGTCAGTGGTAGCAAGTCCATCTAGCGTATTTTGGCAATCGAAATGTAGCGTTCCTGATTGTGGCATTTCCGCTTCAGAAACTTTTTCGGAAAAAAGACCGACTAGCGGGTACAAAGCATGATCGGGAGAATATCCAGCGCGATTGATTATTTCTGCTTGCCAAGCCTCAGAAGAAACTCGTTTGATTGGATAACCCATTGAGCCAATCCAGCCAAGCAATTCACTCATTTGAAAGGACTGACTGTTGACTAAATGAAAAGTTTTTCCGAGCAATTCTTTTTGGCTCGAAAGATGAACGATCGCTCGGCTCACATAGTCAACAGGCGCTACATTCATCAGCTTATCACCATCGGGCGCACATCCAAGTTGCACGCAACCAGCGATTAACCTGTACAGTAAGTCACTGGGATTGCAGGCCCCTGTTTTGCTGTCCCCAGAAATGCGACCTGGCCTGTAAATGCTAACAGGAATGCCGCGATCGCGCGCGACCTCTACTAACTTTTCTGCCACCCATTTAGTCTGAGTGTAAGCGCCTTTCAGACCCTCTCCCGGAGTGAGTTCATCCTCCTCTCGCACCACCTTAATCCCAGATTCTCCCATTGCCGAGAAAACGGAAATCGTAGAAATTAAATGGACTGGTTTTAGCTTACTTTGACTCGCCAATCTCAGAACTTCCTGCGTCCCCAAAACGTTAGCGGGTTTGAGAACCGAGTAGGGATAAGTAAACTTGACAAACGCGCCATTGTGGTAAATGACATCAATTTTACTGGCTAAAACTTGGAACTGCTCCTCGGAAAGCCCCAAAAGTGGTTGAGACAAATCTCCAGCAATTGGGATAATGCGATCGCTGCTGCTTTCATCCCAAATTAAATAGGATTCGAGGCTGCTTTGAATCCGCTTTTTAGCTGATTCTGAATCGGCAGAACGGACTAGGCAATAAATTTCTGCTTGAGTTTGTTGCAAGAGATCGCGGAGTAAAAAGGCTCCCAAAAAGCCCGTCGCCCCTGTTAAGAGAATGCAAGCTGGTTCAGTTTTTTGCTCGCTCAATGGAGTTGTAGGGCGAATTGCCGGATCTAAAACAACTTCAGCGTTAATATCGAAATTCGAGGGGCGATCGCCCGCTGTGTTGCCCCCTTGTTGCATTTCGATTTTTTCAGCTAAACCAGCTACCGTAGGAGCTTCAAACAAAACGCGCAAAGGCAATTCCACCTGAAAAGATTCTCGCACTTTAGCTAACAACTGAGTAATCAGTAATGAGTGTCCCCCCAAGTCAAAGAAATTGTCGTGAATTCCTACCTTTTTAAGGTTGAGAAGCTGGCTCCAAATTCCGGCAAGAATCTCCTCACCGGGAGTGCGAGGGCCTACAAACGTATCTGTAAAATTGGCTGCTATGGACGGTGCAGGAAGCGCTTGACGGTCTATTTTGCCATTGGGAGTCAGTGGCAGCGCTTTCAGAACCACAAAAGCAGAAGGTATCATGTATTCGGGCAGTTGTTCTTTGAGGAATGAACGCAGGCTTTTAATTAGTTGTGAGTCCTGAATGCTGGGTTTTGAGTGAGAAACAATATAGGCGACTAAACGCTGATTTCCCGGTTCATTTTCTTGAAGTAAAACGGCTGCCTCGCGTACAGAGGGATGGTGAGACAGCCCCGCCTCAATTTCCCCTAATTCAATGCGGAAACCTCGCAACTTTACTTGGCGATCGACGCGATCGATAAATTCTATATTTCCGTCTGGCAAATAGCGAGCTAAGTCGCCAGTTTTGTAAAGTCGAGTTTCCGGTTCCTGAGTCAATGACTTGCAAATGAATTTTTCTGCGGTGAGCTCCGGTTGGTTTAGATAGCCGCGAGCCAATCCCGCACCAGCAATATATAATTCACCGGCTACCCCTACAGGAACCGGCTGCAAGTGCGAATCGAGCAAATAAATCTGCGTGTTGGGTAGCGGGCGACCTAAAGGAACTGTCTGGGAAATGCGATCGCCTTGCATTTTTACCTGATAAGTCAGCACGCCTACAGTTGTTTCTGTCGGCCCGTAATGGTTGAAGATCGAGCAGTCTGGATTGTATTTCTGAATTGTTTCAATTAAATTCCACATCAAAGGCTCACCGCCGAGAATTAATCGCTTTTTCGGTAAGATTTGCGAGGCGTTAGAAGCGCTCAACAAAGCTTTTAAGTGAGAGGGAACAATTTTCAGACAATCGATAGAATGTTGCTGAAAATAAGCCGCAATTGCTTGAGGATCTGTTGCGCGTTCTTGAGAGATGATGTGCAGGCATCCACCCGAACACAAAGCCGGAAAAATAACGGTGTTTCCCAAGTCGCCGGCAAAGGTAGAAACGGTGGCATAATTTGCACCTGATGGCAGGTTTAATTTTTCCTGAATTCCGTGCAGGTAATTGAGCAGTTGTCGGTGTTCAATAGCGACTCCTTTGGGGGTGCCGGTGGAACCGGAGGTATAGATAATGTAAGCTAAATTTTCACCAGAAGCAGAGACGAAAGTAGTAGGAGAAAAAGAGGTAATGTCTGTATCTAAGCAGACGATATATGCCTTAGTTTCCGGCAAATTTTTGATGAGATGCTGTTGGGTTAACAGCACTGGAGTCTGAGCATTTTGCAGCATCAATGCTAGGCGCTCTTTGGGCATGGCTGGGTCGAGCGGTAGGTACGCGCCACCTGCTTTGAGGATGCCTAGAATTCCAGCGATCGCCTCTAAAGAGCGATCGACGCAAAGGCCGACAATCACCTCTGGCTTGACACCTAATTGTTGCAAGTAATGGGCGATTTGGTTAGCGCGGGCGTTGAGTTCGCTGTAGGTAATTTGCTGATTTTCACAAACAGCAGCTATACGGTTGGGCGATCGCTCTGCTTGTTCTTCAAAAAGCTGGTGAACGCACTTATCGAGCGGGTAATCTGCTTTGGTGCTGTTGAATTCTAGTAATAACTGATGTCGGGCGCGATCGCTCAGCATTTCCAGCTTGCCGATTGCGGTTTGTGGGTTGCTGGCTACACTTTGCACTAAGGCGTAAAATTGCTCGGCCAAGCACCGGATACTGTTGTCTGCAAGGAAGATAGGATCGTAGTGAAACTCAGCGGCGAGCGAGTCTTTTTGGCGGTGGCAAGAGAGTTTAACTTTGAAGCGATCGCAGCACGCATACTGCTTGTAAATCGAAAAAAATACGCCACTAGCCGAATGCTTTTCGAGTTGTTCCTCAAACTCGAAACCAAATGGAAAGCCGGAAGAGTTGCCTAGATATTCGTGGGAGAAATATTCTTGATACTTGTATGCTTCGCGTTCTTCCTGCTGAATTTGCTGCAATGTTTCCGCGAAGGAAAAGTTTTCTGTTAGCTGGCCCTGCAGCGGTAAAAATTTGGCAAACAGCCCAAGCGCTGGCTCTAGTTCTTCGTATTTTCGACCGTCGAATGCCACGCCAACAGCGATCTCTGATTGGCCAATCAGCCGCCAGAGCAAAATTTTCCAGCAAGCGAGCAAGAATGTAGAAAGTGAGGTGTTGTACTGGCTGGCGATCGCTTCCACTTTTCCCAGTAAAGCTAACTCTAACTTGACCTCAAAAGCTTGGGGAGTAAATTGAGATGGCGCGTTAATTAATCTATTTTCAAACGGCAACCTTAAACTCGCTAGCGCTGAAAAATTATGCCCAGTCCAGTATTCTTTGCCCTCCGCCGCTTCCTCATCTTCTAGCAATTCATTTTGCCATTCGGAAAATTGAATGTATTGCACAACTTCATCGGTAATTTCTTCGCCGTGAAGGCAGGCGGCATAGCACTGGCTGATTTCTTGAACCAGATTTTTTAGTGTGCGACTATCGGCGCACAGTGCGGGCAAACTAACCAGTAAAATATGCCTCTCCGATGAAAGTGTAATTAAAGACAAGTGCCAAACAGGATTGCGATCGAAGTTGAAGAAAGCGCTCTTTTCTTGCTGAAAAATCTCTTCTATTTTGGCTTCTTGCTCCTGGGGATTTACTTCACTCAAGTTAACCCAGTTCCACGAAACAGAGCTATGTTCGGAGATAACTTGTATAGGAATTTTTAGCCCGACCTTTCCCTGAAAGCTTGTGCGGATAATTTCGTGGCGATCGCTAACTTTTTCTAAAGCTTTCTTGAGGTTATCAGTTTGAAGACTTCCCTCGATCGAAATAGCGGATTGAATGCGATAAGCAGCGCTGTCTTGCTGCAAAAGCCACAGATATTTTTGCTGGGGTGAAAGCCGAAATCCATTAATTGTTTGCATTGTTCCTCTTTATCAAAGCACTACTTTATTCTCGTTACCTTTGCCTGGAAGAGATGATATTATGCCCGATCGATTGACCATAATATCCCGGCCGGGCGGGTTTTTGAGATTGTCAATTATTGGCAGATATTGTTGGTGAACCCGCCCCTACAGGAATCAGGCTAATCGACCGGACATGATATGAGAGGGAATTAAATCTCTGCTTCACCGATCATTTCGCCCATCGCTACAACAATTTTTCGCGAACCGATAAATGGATTGCGACTGTGAGCGGCAAGCATATTATCTAGCATTAAGATGTCTCCTGCTTGCCAGGGAAAACTAACAGCAGCTTGCGCGTACACTGCCTGAATTTCTTCCATTACTGAGTCTTCAATAGGAGTGCCGTCACCGTAATAAACATTGCGGGGGAGGTTCTCTTCTCCAAAAACAGAGAGCAAGGAAGCGCGGGTTGCCGCATCTAAGCAGGAAATGTGATGCAAGGGAAGTTGATTGAAAAATACCATCTCTTTGGTTTTTGGGTGCTTGGCAATTGCGGGGCGAATTTTGCGAGTTCTCAAATTATTTCCTGCTTTCCACTCAAATTCCATCCCAGCTTGTCGGCAGTATTCCTCAACCACGGATTTGTCTTCCGTTTGGAAAAAATCTTTCCAGCTTACATCTAGTCCGTCTGTGTAGTTACGAACGTACATAATTTGCTTTTGGGCAAATTTTTCTCTGAGTTTCGGGTCTAACAACTGGTAAATTTTACGGCAGTCAACAATGGGCGTTTCTCCGCCTTGTTGCGCTGGCTGAACGCAGAAAAACCAGATTTTCATCGGCCAGCGGTGCAGGTGCGAACTCTCGCTGTGAAATAAGATAGCTTTATCTGCTGGGTAAGGAGTTGAACCGTAAACTTTTCCGCTAACTCCTTCGCGTGGCAAATCCCCGTACTCCCCAAATAATTCCGAACAAACTGAGAGTGCAAACTGCTCGAATGCGGCAACCACAGGGCCGATGAACCCTCGAAAAAGAATCCCTCCATGCTGCAGCAATTTTGCCTCTATAAATTCGCGGTTATTTTTCGCCCAGTCTGCGAGATCGACATCGGCTACTGCGGGTTTGGCCACTAAAGGAAAGAGTTCGTCGGGGTGCAGGTAGTCGGTTGTTATCAATTCGCCTTGCGGCAATGCCACTTGCTTCGGCTTGACGCTTTTGAACTTACTAAAATTGCTTTTTTCACGCTTTAATTCTTGCATGGCTTGTTTCTGCTTCTGGGCTTCTGTGAGTATTTCTAAAGTGTTTAAACGACTGTCAGGCTGCGCTACAATGCTGCCGAGGAGGGTTTCAAAGCGATTTGACATTTGAGCGATCGTCTCTCTGTCAAATAGGTCGGAATTATACTTCCAACTGCCGACAATTCCTGTCTCTGTTTCCGAGACAAATAGCGCCAAATCAAATTTAGCCGTACCGCTATCAACTGCAATCGGCATTAAAGTTAAACCCGCCATTTCTAAATTCGGCATAGGCGCATTTTGCATGACGAATAAAACTTGAAAGAGCGGTGTTTGACTCAGGGTGCGATCGGGTCGCAATTCCTCCACCAATTTGTCGAAGGGCAAATCTTGGTGAGTGTAAGCTTTTAATGTCACTTCGCGCACGCGATCGAGCAGTTGGCGAAATGTAGGATTGCCGCGCATATCGGTTCGCAAGACGAGGATATTGACAAAGAAACCAATTAAAGCTTCTGTCTCAACTTGTGTGCGGTTTGCTAGGTCAGTACCGACGACAATATCTTCTTGATTTGTGTAGCGATAAAGCAGCGTTTGGAGTGCTGCCAACAATGTCATAAATAAGGTGACATTTTGTTGCCGACTGAGTGCGTTTAGCGCTTCTGAAACTTGCCAATCAAGCTGAAATTCTTGAATCTCAGCTCGATCGCTAGAAACAGCAGAACGCGGTTGTTTGGCTGGCAATTGCAGCGGGGGCAAAATTTGACCCAACTGCTGCTTCCAGTCAGCGAGTTTTGCTTCGAGAACTTCGCCTTGCAGCCAATTTGTTTGCCAAACAGCATAGTCTGCGTACTGTACAGAAAGTTCGGGTAGGGGAGAAGGTTTGCCACTGCAAAAAGCTTCATAAAGCGCCGCCACTTCCCGCACCAGTACCCCCATCGACCAGCCATCAGCTACGATGTGGTGTACGGTTAGTAACAGCAGGTATTCTGTCTCGTCAAGATGTAACAATGTGACGCGCAGTAACGGCCATTTTGTTAGGTCAAAAGGCTGTCGCGCTTCTTCAGCGGCAAGTCGCATTGCCTCGGCTTCTCGTTCAGCTTGCGATAACTCTCTTAAGTTTACGATCGCCAATGTGAAATTTAAAGATGAAATAATAACCTGAGCGGGTCGTCCTTCCACCGAGTTAAAAGTTGTCCGCAATGCTTCGTGTCGCTTGATAATCTCCTGAAAAGTTTGCTCTAGAACCGCTACATTTAGCGCCCCCTTCAAGCGCACGGCTGCTGGGATATTATAGGCAGGATTTCCCGGCTGCAATTGGTCGAGAAACCACAGTCGTTGTTGTGCAAAAGAAAGGGGTAATTCTCCCAGCCTTGACGCAGGCTTGATGGGGGGTGCTTTCAGTTTTTGCGAGGCGCGATATTGCAAGAGGCTTTCGGTAACAGTGGCGACGGTAGGGGATTCAAAAAGAGAGCGCAAGGGCAGTTCAACTTGAAAAGCTTCTCGCAGGCGAGAAATCGCCTGAGTAGCCAGCAATGAATGACCTCCCAATTCAAAGAAGTTATCGTGAATTCCCACTCGCTCTAAACCGAGAACTTCCGCCCAAATTTCTGCAATTAATTGCTCGTCGGGAGTTCGAGGCTCGGTAAAATTGCTCTCGAATTCGGCTGTGTTTGTGTCAGGTGCTCTTAGCGATCGCCGATCGATTTTTCCGTTAGGCGTTAAAGGCATTGCTTCCAGCAGCACAAACGCTGACGGCATCATGTACTGCGGCAGTTTTTGTTTGAGAAAGACGCGCAAGTGATTAATAAATTCTGAATGCCTAGGATCGGTGTCCCCGTGTCCGCCCCGGAGTTCTGAGTTAGCAACGATATAAGCTACTAAACGCTTGTCGCCCGGATTGTCTTCTCGAACCAGTGCGATCGCTTCTCGCACGGCTGGGTATTGGCTGAGTACCGCTTCAATTTCGCCTAATTCGATGCGAAATCCGCGAACTTTCACCTGGTGGTCGCTGCGCCCGATAAATTCAATGTTTCCATCTGGGAGATAGCGAGCCAAGTCCCCGGTTTTATAGAGGCGTTCTGAAATAATAAACGAGGAAGGATGAAGGATGAATGAAGCATGAATTGGGTCTTCTGCAAAGGGGTTAGGAATAAACTTCTCTGCGGTCAGTTCCGGTCGGTTTAGGTAGCCTCTAGATAAGCCGGCACCGCCGATGTGCAGTTCGCCAAATACGCCAACGGGAACCGGCATTAAATAGCGGTCTAATATGAAAATTTGAGTGTTAGCAATCGGGCGACCGATGGAAACTGATTCATCTTTGCGATCGACCTGATTGAGAGTAGACCAGATAGTGGTTTCTGTAGGGCCGTATAAATTCCACACAGAAGCGCCGCGCAAAAGCAACTGATTGGCGAGTTGTCGGGGTAAAGCTTCTCCCCCGCACAGTATTTTTAATTGATTGTTTTCCTGCCATCCTGCTGCTAAAAGCATTTTCCAACTGGCTGGAGTAGCTTGCATGAATGTCGCGCCAGAATTTGTTAATGTTTCTAAAAGCTTTTCGCCGTTAGATGCCACTTCTCGGCTGGCTACAACAACCTGAGAACCTGTTGTAATAGGCAGGAACAGTTCCAGCGCTGCAATGTCAAAAGATAAGGATGTTACTGCTAGCCAAACATCTCGGTCTGCGATCGCAAGTTGTTGGCGCATAGAACTCAAGAAGTTAACGGCAGAGGCGTGGGAAATTTGCACTCCTTTGGGTTTACCTGTTGAGCCTGAAGTATAGATGACATAGGCTAAATTGGAGGAATTTTGTAAACCCACGAGTGGCTCGTCGCAGCTCGATAGGCCTTCCGAATCTGCATCCAGAAACACGATGGAGGCGCTATTTCTTGGCAGGGTTTCTAATAGCTTTTTCTGAGTGAGTAACACGGAAATTTTCGCGTCTTCCAGCATGAATCCCAGGCGCTCTGGTGGATACGCTGGATCGAGGGGGACATAAGCGCCACCGGCTTTGAGAATGCCGAGAAGCCCTACAATCATTTCTAGGGAACGCTCGACATAAATCCCCACCAAAAATTCTGGTTTGACACCGATTTTTTGCAAGTAACTTGCGAGGTTATTTGCTTTTTTGTTCAGTTCCCGGTAAGTCAGACATTCATTTTCAAAGACGACAGCGATCGCATCCGGCGTCCGCTCTGTCTGCGCTTCAAATAGTTCATGTATGCACTTATCTTGCGGAAAATTTGATTGAGTATTGTTCCACTCGAACAGCAGTTGCTGCTGTTCAGGTTTCGTCAAGATTGGCAAATGTGAAATGCGCTGTTCGGGATTAGCAGCTATACTTTCTAGTAAGGTTAGAAAATGTCCGGCTATCCGCCGTGCAGTGCTAGCGTCAAACAAATCTTGGCTGTACTCAAGCGTTCCATTAATACCCTCTAATCCTTCCTCCAGGTCAAGCGCTAAATCAAATCGAGCCGTGTTCCGTTCTATTTCCAAACTGCTCAACGTCACTCCTGGCAATTTTATCTGCGGCGTCCGAACATTTCGCAGAGAAAACAATACCTGAAATAGGGGATTATGACTTAAATCTCGTTCGTGGTGTATGATTTCTACCACTTTCTCGAATGGCAAATCCTGGTGGTTATAGGCGCCGAGAGCTACTTCTCGCATACGACCCAGTAACTCTTTAAAAGTCGGGTTGCTCGACAGATTGGTGCGGAAAACTAAGGTGTTAGCAAATAAGCCAATTAATTCCTCGATTTCGCGTCGGTTGCGGTTAGCAATGGGGGAGCCGACTAAAATATCTTCTTGCCCGGTGTAGCGATGGAGCAATGTTTTAAACGCTGCCAGTAGGGTCATAAATAAAGTCGCTTTTTCCCGCTGGCTTAATTGGGCGATTTCCTCTGCGATCGCCTTGGGAATGGTGAATTTATGCACCGCACCTCGGAAGGTTTGTACTGCCGAGCGGGGACGATCAGTTGGCAAATTTAGTACAGGGAGATTGCCTCCAAGCTGTTTTTTCCAGTAAGCAAGCTGCGTCTCTAAAACTTCTCCCTGCAACCACTGGCGCTGCCAACTTGCAAAGTCTGCGTACTGTACCGACAGTTCGGGAAGGGGAGAAGGTTTGCCAGTGCAAAAGGCTTGATAAAACGTGGCGAGTTCCTGGATGAATATTCCCATTGACCAGGCATCGGAAATGATGTGGTGCGTACTCAATAGCAGCACCCAGTTTGAATCGCTCAAGTGCAGCAATTTGGCACGCAATAAGGGTGCTTGTGAGAGATCGAAAGCAAGCTTTGCTTCTGCGGCGATTAACCGTTCTACTTCGCGCGATCGTTCAGTTTCAGGAAGACCTCGCAAATCTATTTCTACAATTTTCAATTCCAGATTTGAAGCGATCGCCTGAACGGGTTGCCCGTTTATTGTCTTAAAAGCCGTTCGCAACACTTCATGACGCTTGACAAGTTCGTTGAGACTGCGATCGAGGGATTTCGCGTCGAGTGTTCCCGTCAAACGCACGCCGGCGACGATGTGATAGGTAAAGTTCCCAGGAGTTAGTTGCTCAAAAAACCACAACCGCTGTTGAGCAAACGACAGAGGAAAAGTGTTGGACTCTCGACTTTGAGGCAGAATTTTTTCTAGCGAAACGCTTGCTTTTTTCTGGTTGATTCGCTGCAACAGCAACTCGCGCTTTTGGGGAGAAAGACCCGCGATACGTTCGATTAAATCACTCATTTGCTGACTCCTTGTTGGGCGAGAATTTCCTGTATTTCGGTTTCTGACAGTTGATCGAGGTCTGCTAAAACTTGAGCGAGCATTTCACTGTCTGTTTGTTCGGCTTGCTTTTGGGCGATCGCTACTGCAAAATCGGCGACAGTGGCCGACTCAAATAAACGGTGCAAAGGCAACTCGACCTGAAATGCTTGGCGCACTCTGGAAATTACTTGAGTTGCTAATAAGGAATGCCCTCCTAATTCAAAAAAGTTGTCGTAAATGCCGACTTTTTCAATTTTGAGAACTTCAGCCCAGATAGCGGCTAAAACTTCCTCGATATTTGTGCGAGGCGCGACCAAGTTTCCTGTCAACTCCGGTCGCATTTCATCAGGTGCGGGCAGGGCTCGTCGGTCTACTTTTCCGTTAGAAGTTAAAGGCAAACTTTTGAGCGTTACAAAAGCCCAAGGCACCATGTACTCCGGCAATTTTGACGTTAAAAAATTGCGAATTTCCTTGTGGGTAGGTGCTTGTTTCTGATTAGAAACCAAATAAGCCGCGAGGCGCTTTTCACCAGGTGCATCTTCCCGCGCCACAACTACAGCCTGCGCGATATCTGGATGCTGCCCTAACGCTGCCTCAATTTCTCCCAATTCAATGCGGAAACCGCGAATTTTTACTTGGTCGTCAATTCGCCCGATAAATTCGATGTTTCCGTCGGGCAAATAGCGAGCCAAGTCGCCGGTTTTGTACAGTCGCGTCTTTGCTTGCGTGTCAAAGGGATTGGGAATAAATTTTTCTGCGGTTAATTCAGGGCGGTTAAGATATCCGCGCGCCAAATTATCACCGCCGATGTACAGTTCACCAGGTACGCCTATGGGCACCGACTGCAAGTAAGAATCCAAGATATAAATCTGAGTGTTGGCAATCGGAAGACCGAGGGGAACTGTGTCAAAATCGCACCCAATTTTATCAAATTCGACTTGATAAGTCAGGACACCTACAGTTGTTTCTGTTGGCCCGTAGTGATTGAATACTGAGCAACTGGGAGCAAGATTGCGAAGTGTTTTAATTAAGCTCCAGTTGGCAGATTCACCTCCTAAAATAAGCCGTTTACCAGGCAAAATTGACTGGGGTTGAGAGGAATTTAAAAGGGCGGCTAGGTGAGAGGGAACTATTTTGAGGCAGTCGATGGAATTGCGGCAGAAATATTCACTCAGTGCCTCTGAATCGGTGGCGCGTTCTTGGGAGATAATATGCAGGCAACCGCCGAAACAAAGGGCGGGGAAAATCGCTGTGTTTCCTAAGTCGGCGGCGAAGGTGGAAACGGTAGCAAAACTGGCATTGGCTGGTAGGTTTAATTTTTCTTGAATGCTGTGCAGGTAATTGAGCAGTTGCCGGTGTTCGATCGCGACTCCTTTGGGGATGCCAGTGGAACCGGAAGTATAGATGACGTAAGCTAAATTGCCGGCAGAAACACGCGGCGTGCAAGCGGTAGAAACAGTGGGAATGTCTGTATCGATGCAAACAATATTTGCCTGAGTTTTCGGCAAGCTTTCTATGAGCCGCTGTTGTACGAGCAAAACCTTCACCTGAGCGTCTTCTAGCATTAGCGCTTTCCGCTCTATTGGGGTCGTTGGATCGATGGGTAAATAGGCACCACCGGCTTTGAGTACGCCCAGCATTCCTACGATTGTTTCTAAGGAGCGATCGAGGCAAATGCCAACAACGACCTCTGGTTCAACTCCCAAGTTTTGCAGGTGATGGGCGAGTTGATTGGCGCGATCGTTGAGTTCTCGGTAGGTGATTTGTTCACTTTCAAAGACGACGGCAATTTTGTCCGGGTTGCGTTCTGCTTGTTCTTCAAAAAGCTGATGAACGCATTTATTTTTCGGGTAATCTTTTTGGGTTTGGTTAAAGTCAATGAGAAGCTGGTGACGATCGCGATCGCTCAGTATGTCTACCTGACTGATAGCGACTTCTGGATTTTTGACTATGCTTTCTAAAAGCGCCTGAAAGTGTTCTGACAAGCGCTTTATATCTGCCGCAGCAAATAAAGCGGAATCATAGTGAAATTCAGCGCTTATGGAATTGCACAGGCGGAGGCAGGAGAGCTTGAGTTTGAATGGCTCTAGGCAGGCATCTTGCCGAACAAGGGAAAATGAAACGCCTGAATTACCATAGTTCTTAGGCTCTGCTTGGAACTCAAAGCAGACGGGCCAAAAGCTGCTGCTTTTTTCGTTTTCTAAAATTTCTTCCCAGCTAAAATATTCTTGCCAGTTGTACATTTCGTTGAGATTAAGCTCAACTTGCTGCCTCGCTTGTGAGAAATTTAACTCGTCTTGCACTAGGCATCGTAGGGGTAAGTATTTGCACAGCAGCCCCAGAGAGTGTTCTAATTCTTCATATTTTCTGCCGTCAATCGCTACGCCGATTATCGGGTTTTGCTCTCTGGTAAGCCGCCAAATTAGAATTTGCCAGCAAGTCAGCAGGAAGCCAGAAATATCGCTTGTCTGCTTTGGGGCGATCGCTTCTAGGCTGTTCAACAAATCACCGCGAATTTCCACCCTTTCTACTTGTGGCTTAAATTCCGCTTCTCCATTCTTCTTTTCCCAAGGAAGCGTTAATAAATCCAAAGATTCAATGTTCAGCTTTCGCCAGTATTCTTGGCCGATTGCCGTTTCTTCTGATTCGAGTAACTCATTTTGCCACTCAGCAATATCGGCATATTGCATTGGCTCATCGGCTGGTTCTTCTTGGCACGCACAGGCTGAGTAGGAAAGACTCAGTTCGCGGGTAAAATTTTTCAGGGTGACGCTATCTGCAATTAAGGCAGAGAAGTTCGCCACCAATAGGTGCTTGTCTTGGGCGAGAGTGACTAAAGAGATATGCCAAAGTGGGCCGCGCTCAAAATCAAAAGGAAGCAGACTTAGTTGCTGAAAAAGCGCTGCGATTTTAGCTTCTTGTTCTTCGGGAGACAAACCGCTCAGATTGTGTTCCGAGATAGGAACTTCACCAGTGCAGGCGATCGCTTGCAGGGGTAGTGTCATCCCAGGCAAGCAGTGAAAGCTAGTCCGCAGGATTTCGTGCCGATTCACGACATTTTGCAGCGCACTTTTAAGAATCTCTTTATCGAGGTTTCCTGTAATTAAAATTGCACCTCGAACGCGATATATCTGTTTAGGATTATTTTGCTGTAACCCCCACAGATGCCGTTGCTGTGGAGAGAGTCTAAACCCTTCGATTGTTTCGTTTTGCATTTCTAAAGTTCCTTTAATAAGCCTAAATATCTTGACAGCTAAGCTGCTACGCATCTAAATTGAATACAGAGACGGGCAGGATGCCCGTTCCACAATAATTGGAGAAAAATTGACTGTCAAATTAGATGCACAGCAGCTTAAACGCTTCTGCCATCCCCACAACAACCCGACGCGCACCAGAGAATGGGGTGCGTCCGTGCGCGGTTAACATATTATCTAGCAGCAAGACATCTCCTTCTTCCCAAGGGAAAACAATCGTTTCTTGCTGATAGCAGCGACGAATTTCGTCTAATATAAAATCTTCAATGGGCGAGCCATCGCCGTAATAAGCATTGCGGGGTAAATCTTCCTCTTTAAAAGAAGTTAAAAGCTCTTTGCGAACGGCGGGTTCGAGATTGGAAATGTGGAAGAGGTGAGCTTGATTAAACCACACCATTTCCTGCGTTTTTGGATGCTCAGCGACAGCTTGACATATTTGCCTAGTTCTCAAGCCATCGCCACTTTTCCATTCTAACTGTATTCCCGCTTTTTGGCAATACTCTTCTACCTGAATTTTGCTATCAGTATTGAAGACATTTTGCCAGGGTAAATCTACGCCACCGCCGTAATTTCGCACATACATAACCTTTTTTTGTGCGAAGTCTTCTCTAATCTTTGAATCGAGGCGATTAAAGACTTTGCGGCTGTCTGCGATCGGAGTTTCTCCTCCCTGTTCGGCTTTCTTGACGCAGAAAAAAGCGATTTTCAGCGGCCAATTTCGAGAATAAGCCATTTCATTGTGCAGGGGGATGAATTGCTCGGCAGGATACTCGGTGGAAGTGTAAATATTTCCGCTCACCTGACTGCGCGGAGTCGAGCGAAAAGAATATTCCAACAAGTCGCCAGCAATAGTTTGAATAAACTGCTCGAAACCATTCACCCCGCCGACTTCAAAGCCTCGAAAAAGTATTCCTCCATGCTTCCATAACTGCGTTTCAATTGATGAGCGATTGTTCGCAGCCCAACCCGCGAGATTTAATTTTTCTACGGTTGGCTGAACAACTAGAGGTAGAAGGTTTTCGGGCTGGAGGTAGGCGGTTTTGACTAATTCCTCTGAGGATAGGCTGACGGCTTTGCGCCTAACCAATCCTAACTTTTGGGAATTGAGATTCTTTGTTTCTGTATTTGTCATAGTTTTTGGTTTGGTGAAAAAATTATCCCTTTTTTCCGAAAAAACCTGAGAGATTGATATCAAATCCATTAGCATCGGAACTATTCATCTCTCTGTTCTCTTCCTCTGCGTTCTCTGCGTACTCTGCGGTTTAATCATTCCAATGCAACCGGAATTGATACGAGCCATCATTTTCAACTCTTCATAACTTTGCGTTTAGCCATTTTTAATTTTTGAATTCCCGAAAGATGAATTTGTTTTTGCTGCTCGATTTGGTGCTGCCTTTCTGCTTCGGCCAGAATTTCTGCCAAGTCGTCGATCCTGATATCTGGCTGGATGACTACCTGGTTGAGGAGGATTTGAAAACCTCTCACCATTCGGGCAATAGTCGCAGCCTCAAATAAGTCTGTTTTGTAGTCAAATAAGCCTTGAATTCCTTCTGAACTCTCCCAGAGAGTGAGGCTTAAGTCGTGTCTCGACATACCGACATCGGATTCCAGAATGCTCAAGGTCAAACCAGCTAACTCCAGGGGTGGCATGGGTGCATTCTGGAGTACAAACCACACTTGAAACAGCGGGTTATAGCTGAGATTTCGCTCCGGCTGCAATTCCTCCACGAGCTTTTCAAAAGGAACATCCGGGTGAGCGTAAGCTGCTAACGCTACCTCCCGTGTTCGATCGAGTAGTTCGCGGAAAGTTGGATTACCTGCCGTGTCAATTCGCAGCACTAAAGTATTGACAAAAAATCCAATTAGTTCCTCTAATTCAAGGCGGTTGCGATTGGCAATAGGAGAGCCAATAGCGAGGTTATCTTGCTTTATTTGGCAGGATAGCAAGCAGTGAAATGCTGCCAACAACGTCATAAATAGGGTGACATCTTGTTGCGGGGCGAGCGTTTTCAGCCTTTCATTTAAAGAAGCAGAAATCACAAAAGAGTGCTGCGATCCTCGGAAAGTTTGCACGGGAGAGCGCGGCCTATCTGTTGACAGTACAGCTAAACCGCCTCCCAATTGCTGTTTCCAATAAGCGAGCTGTTTTTCTAATTTCTCTCCCTGGAAATGCTGCCGCTGCCAACTGGCGAAGTCGGCATACTGCACGGGAAGTTCAGGCAACCCAGAGGGTTTGTCAGTGGAAAAAGCTTCATAAAGTGCGGCCACTTCTCGCACCAATACCCCCATAGACCAACCATCAGAAATAATGTGGTGTATCGTCAGCAGCAACACATATTCTGCCGAACTAAGTTGCAGCAGAGTTGCCCGCAGTAAGGGCGATCGCGTTAATTCAAAGGGGCGTTGGGCTTCTTCAAGAGTACGCTGCTCAATTTCAGCTTGCTGCTCAGTTTCTGGTAAATGTCGCAAGTTTACCACCGACAAAGCGAAATTCAAGGAAGGAGAAATCAGTTGAACAGGTTCCCCGTCCACTTCTGCAAAAGCAGTCCGTAAAACTTCGTGACGCCGGACAATTTCATTGAGTGTTTGTTGCAGTGCTGACAAATTCAATTGCCCTTGCAACCGCACAGCAGCAGGAAGGTTGTAGGCAGGGTTTTCGGGAGACAATCGATCAAGAAACCACAGCCGTTGCTGGGCAAAAGAAAGGGGAGCAGAATTTTGCTGCGATCGCCTGGGAATACGCTTAGATTGCTCAGCCTGTACTGCCTCTTTGCCTAATGCTTTGAGGAGGAGCGCTCGCTTCTCGGGCGAGAGGTTTTTCAGTCGTTCTGAACGATTAGTATACATCATAATTTACCTCCTCGCAGCGGTCGCTGTTTGTGATAGTTAAGGAAAGCTTGGCTGCTATTTTTAGCTGGTCGTTTAAAACAAAATTGATATCTGCTTCAGTAGTAAGGGGGTTGGCAAGAACGACTCGAAAAGCAACAATGGGAATGGTTTTGCCATAACAGGTGTTTTGCAAGGTTGTTCGCGAGACGAAGGTGTGACCGGCTTGCCGCTGGGCCTCCTGAAGGCGCTCGTTAAATTCATTAATGAAGTGGTTGTCTGCTTCGGTTAGTTGTTTTTGGGCTGCTTTTTCCCTGAAGGTTTCGGGAATGTAGCGGTATAAAAGAATATTAATTTCTGGTTCTAGCAGCAATTCAAATGCTGGATTTTCCCGAAGTAAATTGGCTAAGTGCTGCGTTTTATGGATGCCTCCATCTATCAAAAACTCATAGCCTTGATGGCCGATGATATTTAAGGCGGCTTGCAAGAACAAACTCGCACCCGATCGAGAGCCTTCGAGAGAGCGCTTGCCTAGATCGATCGAGTCTTTTCGCACCGTGTAGGGTGCGTTTTTTTCAATAACTTTGGCGGTTTGGGGATTGCGGAATAAAACCATACCGATTCCCATTGGCAAATACATTTGTTTGTGTCCATCTATGGTGACGGAATCTGCTAGTTGAATGCCTGCGAATTTGTGCCGGTGACGTTCGGAAAAAAGCACGGGGCCGCCCCACGCGGCATCGACGTGAAAGTGAGCGTTTGCTTCTTGGGCGATCGCGGCTATTTCTGGAAGCGGATCGATACTTCCCGAATCGGTGCTGCCTGCAATACCGACAATTGCCAGAATGTGCAGGTTGCGATCGCGACATTCGGCTACAGTTTGGCGCAGCGCTGCCAAATCCATGCGGTGATTGGAATCGGTGGGGACTTTTAGGAGATTGCGATCGCCAATGCCTAATAAACCGGCAGCTTTTTCAAAAGAATAGTGCATCAAACTCGATCCGATTATCACCATTCCCTTGTAGCCGTAAAATTCTAAAGCTGCGTACAAGCCTTCTTTTTCAATGCCACCAAAGTCATTTTTTGGCCCTAAAGAAGCGTTGCGAGCGCACCACAGGGCGGTGATATTAGCTAGGGTGCCGCCCGTTACCATGATACCCAGCGTGCTCTCATTGTTTTGAATGTGCTGGTTATAAAAATCCTCAGAAAAATCGTAAATTAATCGGTGCATCATTGCCAAAGTCTGGCGCTCGCAGGGGCTTAAAACTTTGGCAGTTTCCATCTTGACTAAATTTTGATTCATCGCGGTTACAAGCTTCGCGATCGGGCGCACAAAATAGGGAAGTGCACTCGTCATGTGACCGATATATCGCGGGGAAGATGTGTGGATGGAATGAGCAACGAGGGTTTGGGTCAAATCATCGATATAATTCCCAACATCTGTAGGAAGGGCGGGAATTTTGTTTTCCCTAAACTGCTGAATAATTAACTCTAAGTCAATATCTGTACTAGCGGTTTTTGCGTACAAAAAGTTTTGAACTAGGGCAGAAATTCGCTCCTCCATTGCTTCTTCTGCCAAAAATGACTTTTCTGAGGCACTGAATAGCTCCATTAACTTTTCTTCAAGTGGGATAACAGAGGCTTTTAATTGCTGCATTACCTCTTGAGAGTTTGTGGCTTTTACTGTTAGTTTACTCATGCGAATTTATCCTGTTATATCAAATTCGTTAACATCGGAATTATTCATCTCTCTCTTCCCTTTCTCTGTATCCTCTGTGTCCTCTGCGGTTTAATCATTCCGATACAACCGGAATGGATATTAAATGGGATTTTTAAATCTCCAATTACCCACCGAACCCTTAAGGAGCAAAGGGCTTTTTGTGTTTTTTGACCCACCCGATATTTACTCAGCCACCATCACAGTTTGTGCTGACTCTTCATCCACTTTTTCTAAGAGATCGAGCAATTCATCTATCTGGTTAGCATCGGCGTTTGCCAGAATTTCTTCCTCGATTAGTTCAGCTAAATTCTGAATGGTGGGAGCGGCAAAAAAATCGCACAGCGCTAACTCTACTCCAAAGCACGATCGCACTCGCGATATTAACTGTGTTGCCATCAGAGAGTGACCGCCGAGGTCAAAAAAGTTTTGGTTAATTCCTACTTTTTCTAGCCCTAAAATAGCAGTCCAAATCTCAGCAATTTTCTCCTCTGTAGGCGTTTGTGGCTCAGTGAAGGCTGTTTCATCAGAAACGTAATCGCACCTTTGAGATAAGGCGAGACGGTCAATTTTTCCGTTGGGCGTTAATGGCAACGCATCTAATAGCATAAAAGCTGAAGGAACCATGTAATCGGGCAGTTTTTGCTTCAAGAATGAACGCAGTTCGGAAATAAGTTCTGGGTGCTGATTTCTGAACCCTGAGTTAGGAACTAGGTAAGCGACTAGGCGTTGACTGCCCGGTGCATTTTCTTGAAGCAAAACAGCAGCGGTGGACACAGAAGAATGTTGAGAAATTGCTGCCTCTATTTCTCCGAGTTCGATGCGGAAACCGCGAATTTTTACTTGGCAATCGCCACGGCCCAGAAATTCTATATTACCATCCGGCAGGTAACAACCGATATCGCCTGTTTTGAACAAAACTTTTTGATGAGAATTACCGACAAAATCTAATTTTTCTTGCCCAAACGGGTTAGAAATGAATTTTTCCGAGGTTAAGTCGGGGCGGTTTAAGTAGCCTTTTGCCAATCCATCGCCCCCGACGTAAATCTCGCCGGGAACTCCTATCGGAACGGGTTGCAAATTGCGATCGAGCAGATAAATTTGCGTGTTGGCGATCGGGCGACCGATTGGAACTTTCTCGACACAGTGAGTTGCATCGTACCACGTCACGTCCGCAGCTACTTCAGAAGAGCCATAAAGATTGATTAATACCCGCTGGGGCATCTGCTCTCGAAATTGCTGGCAAAGTTCCATCGGCAGAGTTTCTCCGCTGCAAATCCAATATTTTAATTGAGGCAAACGCCTGTCTAAATCAGGGAAGGAATCTAAGATAGCGCGCAACAAAGAAGGAACCAGCACCAGTCGCGTTACATTTTGCTTTGATAAGGTTTGAAGGAATTGGTTAATATCTTTGACGGAGCGATCGGGAATAATGACAGTGGGCAACCCATGCAGCAAAGGAGCAAATATTTCCCAAACCGAATCGACAAAATTTAAGGACGTTTTTTGACCGCAAATATCTGCTTCGCTAAAAGGGTAGGGGTTCCAAAAACAGCGATTGACTGTGCCTCGGTGGGTGCCGAGTACGCCTTTGGGAGTGCCTGTGGAGCCGGAAGTGTAGAGGACGTAAGCGAGGTTTTCAGCTTCCACTTTAACAGCGGGGTTGCGATCGCTCTCGCGGGAAATTTCCTGCCATTCGGCGTCGATACAGACGACTTTAGCGCTGTGTTCGGGGAGGGTTTCTAGGAGGTTTTTTTGAGTCAAAAGCACCGGAACTTTTGCGTCGGCTAGCATAAAGGAGCGGCGTTCTTGGGGATAAGCAGGATCGATAGGAACGTAAGCGGCACCGACTTTTAAAATGCCCAAAATGGCCACCAGCATCGACAGCGATCGCTCTAAGCAAATTCCCACCAAAACTTCGGGTTTTACACCAAGAGATTGCAGGTAATGCGCGATTTGATTGGCTTTGGCATTCAATTCGCGGTAAGTCAATTGTTCATTTTCGCAAATTGCAGCCACTGCATCTGGGGTTCGCTCTGTTTGCGCTGCAAATAATTCGTGAATTGAGGAATTTTTGGGGTAATCCGCTTGGGTGTCGTTCCACTGGACAAGTAATTGCTGGCGTTCGGCGGCGCTCAATAGGGGCAATTCTGACAGTTTCCGCTCAGGATTGGCAGTCATTTCCTCTAGTAAAGTTTGCAGGTGTCCGAGCATCCGTGCGATAGCAGCGTCTTCAAAGAGGTTGCTATTGTAACCAATTTTCAGCGTCAATTCCGCACCGGGCATTGCCATCACCGTTAGAGGATAATTCGTTGTTTCCAAGGAGCGAATATTCTCTATTTTTAAGTTTTGAATCTTCTCCTGCAAAGAAGCATCCGAAGGATAATTTTCAAAAACGACCAAACTCTCAAATAGAGGTAAACTCCGAGGAACTTCGCTCCACCCCTGCACCTCAACGAGGGGGCTGTACTCATACTGCCTCGCCTCAACTTGTTGCGCTTGGAGTTCTTTCAAGCAGGATAAAATAGAATCCTTTGGGTCAATTTTTACGCGCACTGGCAGAGGATTTACGAACAGTCCCACTACCGATTCAGCACCCATTAACTCTGGCGGTCGCCCGGAGACAACCGTACCAAAAACCACATCTTCCTCGCCGCTGTATCGGCTCAAAAGTAGCGCCCAAGCTGCCTGTACGAGGGTATTTAATGTTAGCTGATGCTGCCGCGCGGCAGATTGCAGTGCGGCGGTGGCTGTTGCAGAAAATATCACCTGCTGTTCGCCACTACTTTCTAAACGGTTTCCCGCGACAATATTGCCCCGGCCGATCGCAGTTGGAGCTGCAAAACCTTTGAGAGTTTGCCGCCAAAATGACTCAGCCGCCGATAAATCTTGCTGGTGCAGCCAGGCGATGTAATCCCGATAAGGGCGAGGGCGTTTGAGGTGCAATTCCTCGCCCTGGGAGAAGGCTTGATAAAAACCAAAAACTTCATCAAGAACGATCGCCAGCGACCACCCATCTAAAACTAAGTGGTGGTGGCTCAAAATAAACTGAAAAGTATCTGTTTCTAACTGCGCCAGTGCAATGCGAATTAAGGGAGCTGATTTCAAGTCAAAGCCCTGCTCGCGATCGGCTTTTAGGAACGTTTCTAGCTGCTGTTGTTGTGCGGATGCCGAGAGCGATCGCCAGTCCATCTGCTGCCAAGATAATGCAGCCTGCTTACGCACCGCTTGCACGGGTTCTTTCAACTTTTCCCACACGAAACAAGTCCGCAAAATGGGATGTCGCTCTACAACATTTTGCCAACTATTTCTCAACGCAGAAACATTGAGATCGCCGCGCAAGACGCACAGCAGTTGCCCGAAATATACGCCCGATTCTGGCTGGTAGAGGGAATGAAAGAGAATGCCCTGCTGCGCTGGAGAGAGGGGATAAAAATCTTCGATATTGCCTTTGCTCATCTTACAGCTCTCCCAAAATTGCGGTAATGTTGTCTAAATCGTCCTGGCCCCACTGACTCCACTTAAACTCTGCAAAGTCAGAAGGAGTGCAGCCGCCGGCGTCGGGGGACTGACAGTATTGAATTAGCGATCGCAGCGATTCTATAAAGCCTGTTGCCAAATTTTCAATGCTTTCTCGTCGGTGAATGCTTTCGCTGTACGTCCAATCTAATTGCAGCTTGTTGCTGGCAATAAATCCGTTAATTTCCAGCAGATAACGCCGATTTCCGCGCGGGCTGCGAAGGGGGCCACTAGGCTCGGAGGACAGCATGAATAAAGAAGATTTCGGCAGCACTTGGTCAAACTGTCCGAGATAATTAAAGCTTACCTCAGATTGCGGCAATTTGTGCAAATTTTTAGCAATTTCAGGGTTTAAATATCGTAGGACACCGCAGCCAATACCGCGATTTGGCACGGCGCGTAACTGCTCTTTCACTGATTTGAGGGTAGCCCCTAGATCCGAAGGTTGTTCTAAATTTAACAGGACGGGAAAAACAGATGTGAACCAGCCGATTGTGCGCGACAAATCTACGGCTTCAAATATATCTTCGCGCCCGTGACCTTCTAAGTCAAGTAAAAGTGAGTTATTGCCTGTCCAGCGTTCAAATGCTTGACCTAAAGCAGTTAGCAATACATCATTAATTTGAGTGCGGTAAGCGGCAGGTACTTCTTGCAGGAGCAGTTTTGTTTCTTCAACACTCAAAGCAACGGATACTGTCTTTTCAGATGCAACTAAATTAGCTGCGGTTGGGAAATCCACTGGCAAGCGAGAAGTTGGTTGGTGAGAAAGGGCGAACCAGTAATCGAACTCTTCCTGCAATTCGGGCGATCGCGCCCACTCATGCAAGCGTTCTGCCCACTGCTTAAAGGAGGTTGTTTTGGGCGGCAGCGCGACAGTTTCGCCGCCGCTAATCTGCCCATAAGCCGTCTGGAAATCCTCAATTAAAATTCGCCACGAAACCCCATCAACCGCTAAGTGATGAATGGCCAATAACAAGCGATTTGGCTGATGTTTGCCCATGTCAAATAGGGCAGCGCGAAGTAATGGCCCCTCTGACAAATTCAAACTGGCTTGCAACTGAGTGGCGGCGGTTTGGAAAGCCGCTTCTCGCTCCTCTGGAGGTAGCGACGACAAATCAATGCAGGTAAACGGAGCAATCTCGTCGGGATTGGCGAGATCCTGCTGCCAGCCAGATTCTCCTGGCGCAAAACGCAGGCGCAGCGCGTCGTGGTGCTTCAGCAATTCCTGCAAAACTGACTCAATTAATGCAGGTTCGAGAGGTTGCCGCAACTCTAAAAGCACCGCCTGATTCCAGTGGTGTAAATCGGAGAGATTTTGCTCGAAAAACCAGTGCTGAATCGGCGTCAGAGGAACGTCGCCAATGATTAATCCCTGTTCCGATTTTTGGGTCTGATCTGTATCGGCGACGGTGGCTAACTGTGCAATAGTTTGGTGCTGAAACAGTTGTTTTGGTGTAAGTCGCAACCCCGCTTGATTGGCTTTAGAAATGACTTGAATGCTGAGGATAGAATCGCCGCCCAATTCAAAGAAATTGTCGTCAATTCCCACTTGTTCTAACCCCAATACTTGCGCCCAAATTTCGGCCAGGATTTTCTCAATAGCTGTGCTTGGGGCGGCGAATGCCTCTTCGAGTTCTGGCCGATCGCGATCCGGTGCGGGAAGTGCTTGGCGATCGACTTTGCCGTTGTTTGTTAAAGGCAGCGCCTCCAGCGTCACGAACACAGCAGGCACCATATATTCCGGCAATTTTTCTTTCAGAAAGCAGCGCAGTTCGTGAATCAGTATTGAATGCTTATTTTGTGCTGCTGAGTTAGCAATGATATAAGCTACCAAGCGCTTATCGCCCGGTACATCTTCTCGCACTACAACCACAGCCTGGGCGACATCTGGATGCTGTCCTAGCGCTGCTTCAATTTCTCCTAATTCGATGCGAAAACCGCGCACTTTTACTTGGTGGTCAATTCGTCCCAAGTATTCAATATCGCCATTTGGCAGATAGCGAGCTAAGTCTCCAGATTTGTACAGCCGCGCTTTCAAACTGTCATTAAAAGGGTTGGGAATAAACCGATCGGCCGTTAATTCTGGCTGATTGAGATAGCCCCGCGCGACGCCAGCACCGCCAACGTAAATTTCTCCGGGGATGCCGATCGGAACGGGTTGGGAGTTGCGATCGAGCAGGTAAACTTGCAAGTCAGGAATTGAACGGCCAATAAGGCTGGCATTTTTACTTAAATCAGCGGCAGTCAGCGGTCGATACGTGACGTGGACAGTTGTTTCTGTAATGCCATACATATTGACAAGTTGGGGGTGCCGATCGCCGTGCCGATCGAACCAAGGTTTTAAGCTTTGCAAGTCTAAAGCTTCCCCGCCAAAAATTACTAAGCGCAGGCTTAAATCTTCGCCAATTCCGGCAGATTCTTCTGTCTTTATCAACTGGTAAAATGCAGAAGGAGTCTGGTTGAGAACTGTGACTCGTTCTTTGCATAGCAAGCTGTAAAAATCTTGGGGCGATCGGCTGACTGAATAAGGCACGATCGCGAGTCGCCCGCCGTAGAGTAAAGCGCCCCAAATTTCCCAGACTGAGAAGTCAAAAGCATAGGAGTGAAACAGCGTCCACACATCTTGGTCGTTGAAGTTGTACCACGACTGGGTAGCAGCAAACAGGCGGACGACGTTGGAGTGAGGAACTAAAACGCCTTTGGGGATGCCAGTTGAGCCAGAAGTGTAGATGATATAGGCGAGATTTTCGGCAGTGGTGCCGCTGGCGGGATTTTCTTTGCTGTGTTGGGACAAAGCACTTTTATCCGCATCGATGCCAACGATTTTGGCGCTGCATTTGGGAAGGGTTTGCAACAACTTTTCCTCAGTCAGCAGTACATTTACCTGCGCGTCTTCGAGTATAAAAGCAAGGCGATCGCGAGGGTTGGCAGGATCTAGCGGAACGTAAGCGCCCCCGGCTTTTAAAGTTCCGAGAATGCCGACGATCGTATCGAGCGATCGCTCGACACAAATTCCCACCAAAACTTCTGGTTTTACACCTAGTTTTTGCAGGTAATGCGCGAGTTGGTTCGCTCGTTCATTCAGTTCGCGGTAGGTGAGTTTTTGGTCTTCAAATACGACTGCAATGGCATCGGGAGTTCGAGCGACCTGCGCTTCAAATAATTGATGAATGCAGCGATCGCTCGAATAATCGGCGCGGGTGTCATTCCACTCTACTAATAACTGATGCCGCTCTTTTTCCCCCAGCAACGGTAGCTCTTCAATCTGGCTATCTGGATTGGCTGTTATTCCCTCCAGTAAAACTATAAAATGCTCCGCCATCCGATTGATTGTGGCTGCATCAAATAAATCTGTGCTGTATTCAAACTGACCGCTAATTTCTTCCTGCTTTTCTTCTAAATACAGCGTTAAGTCAACTTTTGCTGTCTGATTCTCAACATCTAAAAGAGTGAGATTGAGTCCGGCGATTGATTCCGCTGCAACAGGTGCAGTTTGCAAAACAAAAGCAACTTGGAACAGTGGATTGTAGCTCAAATTTCGCTCTGGTTGCAACTCTTCAACCAGTTTCTCAAACGGCAAATCCTGGTGAGCGTAAGCTTCTAAACTCACCTCCCGAATGCGATCGAGCAACTGCCGAAAAGTGCGATCGCCTGACAAATCAGTTCGCAATACCAAAGTATTGACAAAAAACCCGATTAGCCTTTGAATTTCCGCTCTGTTGCGGTTGGCAATGGGAGAGCCAACGGGGATATCTGCCTGTCCTGTATAGCGGTAGAGCAGCGTTTTAAAGGCTGCTAGCTGCGTCATAAACAGGGTGGCATTTTCCTGGCGGCTGAGCTTTTTGAGGGCTGCCGTTAGCGTTTTCGGGATGAGGAATGATTCTTTCGCGCCCCGATAGGTTTGCACCGGAGGACGGGGGCGATCGGCTGGCAATTCCAGCAAGGGGGGAAGGCCACTAAGCTGCTTTTTCCAGTAGTTAAGTTGAGTTTGCAAGCGTGAAGCGCAGCTATCCCGCAGGGAATCGCCCGCAAGCCATTCCCGCTGCCAAATAGCAAAATCGGCGTACTGTATAGAAAGTTCGGGAAGTGGGGATGGTTTGCCAATCAAAAACGCTTCGTAAAGTGCTGCTAATTCTTGCAGAAAGACTCCGATTGACCAGCCATCAAAAATAATGTGGTGTAGCGTCAGCAGCAAGACATATTCCTCAGCATCTAACTGTAGCAAACTAGCTCGCAACAGCGGCCCTTTGGTTAGGTCAAAAGGTTTGCTAGCTTCTTCTGCAGCCAGTTGTTTTACTTTTTCTTCTCGCTCAGTTTCCGCCAATTGTTGCAGGTCTAAAACTTGCAGCCCGAAATTAAAATTCTCACCAACCACCTGCACGGGTTGACCGTCTACAGTGGCAAATGTCGTCCGCAAAGCTTCGTGACGGCGCACAATTTCCTTGAAACTTAGCTCTAGCACTACTACATTTAGCCTGCCTTTTAGTAACACAGCCGCCGGAAGGTTGTAAAAAGGGTTTTCCGGTTCAAATTGGTCAATAAACCACAGTCTTTGCTGGGCAAAAGAGGTGGGAAATGCAAATACTTCTTCTTCGGAAGCATTCGCCGAGTCGCGAGTATCTGTTGGAGGTTTTTCGGAAAAATGCACCGTCATGGGATTTTAGATTTTAGATTTTAGATTTTGGATTGACCCCACGGATCGAGTCTCTTTCTTGAGGATTTTAGATTTGAGATTTTGGATTGATTCCACGGATAAATCAGGGGGCTTGTACCATCAAGAAATTCTCGGTCATGGGATTGGTAACTGATAATTGGGAATTGGCAATTGGGAATAGAGGATTGCAGCCGATAATTGGGGATTACTTATGGGAGATCGGCCGATCGCCCGCGACTCATCACTTATTGCAAAGAGGATAGCGACCTCCGGTATGCCGATCGCGAAACAGGCGCGATCGCGGGTTCTTCAACGGCCACATTTTTGTTTTTGGCATCATTAATATTTTCTGCAAGTACGGCGAGCGATCGTCCTGCAAAAATATCGCACAAAGGCAATTCTATCTGACAAGATTCTCGTATTTTTGCTGCTAATTGAATTGCCAGCAGCGAATTTCCTCCGAGTTCAAAAAAGTTATCGGCAATGCTTAACTGTTCGATGCCGAGAACCTCACAGCAAATTCTCGCTAACATTGCCTCAATAGGGGTGCGTGGTGCCACAAAAATCTTTGCTTTTTGAATCGCCGCATCCGGTTCAGGCAGAGCCTTGCGGTTAACTTTGCCGTTCGCCGACAGCGGCAGCGCGTCCAGAATTATAAATGCAGAAGGCACCATATAATCGGGCAGCTTTTCACTCAGAAATTGTCGCAATTCTTCAACCGCCGGGGCAGCGTTTTGTTGTGGAACGATATATGCTACTAAGCGCTTTTGACTGTGATTTTCTCCGAATGCGGTGACAATGGATGCTTTGACTGCTGGGTGCTCGTTCAAAGCAGCTTCAATTTCTCCGGCTTCGATGCGGAATCCTCGAATTTTAAGGCGGAAATCTTCTCGCCCTAAAAATTCGATATTGCCGTCAGGGAGGAAGCGCCCTAAATCTCCCGTTCGGTACAAACGATCGCCCGTGACGGGGTGCGTGAGGCAACTGGCGCGAGTTTTTTCTTCATTCCGCCAGTATCCTTTTGTCAGTCCAACTCCGGCACAGCACATCTCGCCGGCAACCCAGACGGGACAGTCTTCTAGCCTTTCATTCAAAATGTAATAACGTGTATTGGCGATCGGCGATCCGTAGGGAATGCTCTTCCAAGAAGGGTCAACAGTTTCTACCGGATACCAAATATTCCAAAGGGTAGTTTCCGTTGGCCCGCCGACACTGACAACGCGGCATCCTTTGACGATCGCCCTTAACCTCTGGGGCAGCGTTATCGGTATCCAATCTCCGCCGAGAAACGCCCAGCGCAAGCACTCCGGCAACACCTCAGAACGTCCGCCAGCGTAATCGAGCAGCATTTCCATCATCGGGGGAACCGAGTTCCAAATGGTTACGCGCTCTTTTACCATCAATTGCGCCCAGTGAGAGGGGTCTAGCCGTTGTGTTGCATCGGGAATGACGATCGCTCCCCCGGCCGCTAGGATGCCGAAGATATCGTAAACCGACATATCGTGGTGCAGTGCGGTGACTGCGATCGCGCGATCGCACTCGGTCACATTAAACACTTGATTGGTCTGAGCGATCGCATTGACTACACCTCGGTGCGCGATCGCCACGCCTTTCGGCAAGCCAGTTGAGCCAGAAGTATAAATAACATAAGCTAAATCTTCCGCTTCCTGCACTGATTCCAAAGCTTCGCCGCTTTCTGTTGCTAATTCCTCAGTATCAAGACAAATTCGCCGCACATTTTCCGGCCATTCCAAGCGTTGATTTAACTGAGATTGCGTCAAAACAATCTCAACTTCGCCATTTTCCAGCAAATACCACAGCCGTTCTTTTGGCAGCGCCGCATCTACGGGCAAATAAGCGGCTCCAGAGGCTAGAATGCCCAGCACAGCGACGATTTGCTCCCACCCTTTCTCCATGACGACGGCAACCAACTGGTTAGGGCGAGCTCCCAGCTTTCGCAAGCAATGACCGACTTGATTCGATCGCCGATAGAGTTCCTCGTAGGTGAGGGTACGATCGCGCGTAATGATGGCTGGTTCGTGCGATCGCAAGGCGACTTTCTCAGCAAACAATTCGTGCAGCAATCCATCGGGAATGGGTGCCTCAATGCTGTTAGTAAAGGCTTGCTGAAACTGCACCGTTTTCTGCCAAGTTTCCTCTTCATTGGCGAGGCGTTGCAATAGGCGACAGTAGGCATCAAACATCTCATCGATCAGTCCTTGCGGGAAGAGTTCTTCCACCGCATCCCAGCTAAAAGACAGCCCTTGGGCGGTTTCGGTAAATTGCGCGTCTATCCAAACTTGCGGAGTTTGACCAATAATGTGCACCAATTCTCCCAATTCTTGAATGAGAGAAAAGATAGAGGAATCTTCCCCAGGCGCGTTTTGCGGATCGATCGTAAACACGACTGGCATTAGCGCTGCGGTTGTACCTTGCGCTTGAGCGAGTTCTCGCAAAACGCGCACCCCGCTGACATATTGGTGCTCTAAATCTTGCCAAAGCTGTTCTTGCAATCGCTTGGCTCGTACTTCAAAACTCTCTCGCTTGGAGTTATCTATTTCTAGCAAAGTAAACGAGGCAAATTCTCCGATAATTTCCTCAACTTGAGGATGCAGGGGAAGGCGATTGAAGCGCGGCACGTTGAGGGTAAACCGAGGCGTTTTGCTCCACAGAGACAGAACCTCCGCATAGGCGGCGAGCAATAAACCCGTAGGAGTGAGGCTGGCGCGAGCTGTGCGCGTTTTGAGGCGCTGCCAAGTTGAGAAATCTAAGCGATCGCTCCAGCGTTTAAATCGCGGCTGCGTTAAGGAATTCGGCTGTTTGGCGAGGGGCAATTCCGGCGCTGGTGGCAGGTTTTTGAGGCGATTTCGCCAGTAATCTAAGGATTGCTGGAAAAGTGGGGAGTTTTCTAAGGCGATCGTTGCTAAAACGCAATCGCGGAAAGATAGTTGCAAGGGTGAGCTCGCAGTATTAGGATTGCGGTAAAACTTGACCAAATCACCAAACAAAATTTGAAAACTCCAGCCATCTATGCACAAAGCGTCAATGCTGAGATGCAAGCGAATGCGATCGTTCATTTGCGAAGCGCAAATTTCAAATAGCGGCCAACGATCGAGCGGCAGCACTTGGTGAGAAAGCCGATCGCGAATTGCTTCGAGTTGTTCGCAGGCAACTTTTGAATCGAGCGATCGCAAATCCAAAACCTCAATTTTATAAGCGGGCACGTTTTCCAGAATTTGCTGCTGTCCGTTCGGAAGTACGATCGCCCGCAGCATATCGTGACGCTGTACAACTCGTTGCCACGCGAGGCTAAACCGCTCTAAATCTAACTCGTCGCTCTCAATTTCTACATAGCCGTGAATGGCAACATTGCCCATTTCAAAGAAGCTATTTCTCCCGATCCAGTACGCCTGCTGCATTTCATTGAGCGGAAATGGTTTGTAGCGATTTTGAGGATCGGGGGCGATTGTCGGCAGTAATTTAATAGGTTCTTGATCTGGCTCGCTTTTAGTTTCCGCGATCGTCGCTGCTAGACTAGCGACTGTGGGGGATTGAAACAAGCAGCGCAATGATAGCTCGACTTGAAAGCGATCGCGCACCTTGGCAATCAGTTGAGTCGCTAGTAAAGAGTGACCTCCCAACTCGAAGAAATTGTCATTGATTCCCACCTGTTTTAAACCCAGAACCTCAGCCCAAATACCAGCTAATACTTGTTCTTCTAAAGTCTCAGGAGCGATAAAATCTGCCTCTGAACTGTTGGTTTCCGGTGCGGGAAAAGCTTTGAAATCTACCTTGCCGTTGGGCGTCAGTGGCATCGATTCCAAACACACAAAGCTAGCAGGAACCATATAATCTGGCAGTTGTTCCCGGAGAAAAGAACGCAGATTTTTAATCAGTGCAGAGTGCGTAGGGGCGGTGCCTCCGTGCCCGCCCGCGACTGCTGAGTTTAAAACGAGGTAGGCGACTAAACGCTTTCCGCCTGAATCTTCCTCACGCGCGAGAATGACTGCTTCTTGCACGTCTGGATGTTGGCTGAGTGCTGATTCAATTTCTCCCAACTCTATGCGGAAACCGCGAATTTTCACTTGGCGATCCGTGCGATCGAGAAATTCTAAGTTCCCATCGGGGAGATAGCGGACTAAATCGCCTGTTTTGTAAAGGCGATCGCCTTGCACGCCACTAAAAATATCGGGAATAAATTTTTCTCGATTCAGATCCGAACGGTTGATATATCCTCTGGAAACGCCCGCACCTCCGATATAAAGTTCGCCGGGGACTCCGATGGGAACGGGTTGCAAATTAGCATCGAGTACATAGGTGCGGGCATTTGGAATTGGGCGTCCAATCGGCAAGGTTTTTGGGGAGTTTTTAACCGCAGAGGGCGCAGAGGGCGCAGAGGGGAGAGAAGAAGAGGGGAGAGTGTCGCACCACGTGGCGACGATGGTTGTTTCTGTGGGGCCGTAAGTATTGACAAGTCGTACTTTTTCTGAAACGCACTTTTGCCACTGATTCAGGGATGCTGAAAGTGCGGTTTCTCCGCCAATAATTGTCAAGCGCACTGATGGGGGAAATTCTGCTTTTTCGGTGCTGAGTCTGGCAGTTAATTCGCGCCAGTAAGCTGTCGGCAAATCTAAGACGGTGATTTGCCATTCCTGGCATTTTTGCAGGAAGGAAGAAATGCTGTCTAACATGGATTTTCCGCGTAGTACCAATGTTGCGCCTCGCGTTAAACAGGGATAGATTTCTTCGGCGCTGGCGTCGAAACTGAGGGAAGCAAATTGAAGAACGCGATCGCCTGGTTCGATGCCATATTCGACACTTGCAGCCTGCGTATAATTTGCCAAAGATGCGTGTTGAACCATCACTCCTTTTGGCTTGCCGGTAGACCCGGATGTATATATGATATAAGCTAGGTTTTCTGGCAAAACGGCGCTTTCAGGATTTGACTTGTTTTGTTGAGCGATCGTCTGCCATTCTGCATCCAAGCAAATGACAGAAATATTATTTTGGGCTGGGGTTTCTGCTTTTAATTCTGCTTGCGTTAGCAACACCTGAACACCGGCGTCTTCTAACATGAAGGCTAGGCGTTCTTTAGCATATATGGGATCGAGGGGCAAATAAGCGCCGCCTGCTTTTAATACGCCTAAAATCCCGACGATCGCATCGAGCGATCGCTCCATATAAACGCCGACTATCGCATCTGGTTTTACGCCGAAAGAGTGCAAATAATGGGCAAGTTGATTCGCGCGAATATTTAATTCTTGGTAAGTCAAACTTTGGCATTCAAATCGCACCGCAACCGCATCAGGTGTTTTCGCAGCCTGCGCTTCAAACAAACGGTGAACGCACTCATTTTGGGAGTAATTTATCCCAGTATTATTCCACTCAAATAGAAGTTGCTGGCGTTCTGCTTCTGCAAGCAGGGGCAAATCTGAGAGACGCGCGGAGGGATTCGCCACGATGCCTTTTAATAAGTTCTGAAAGTGTCTCGCCATTCGCGCAATTGTAGCAGCTTCAAATAAGTCTATGCTGTATTCAAACCAGCCTCTAATACCTGTTGCTGTGGCTTCTAATTCCAGCGTTAAATCGAAATTTGCTGTGCCGCTGTGAATCTGTTGGCAGTTCAGGCTTAAATCCGGCAATTCTAAGGCGAATTCAGAGGCATTTTGAAAGGCAAACATCACCTGAAATAAAGGCGAGTGACTTAAATCTCGATTCGGCTGCAATTCTTCTACGAGCTTTTCAAATGGCAATTCTTGGTGTGCATAAGCGCCTAAACTTACCTCTCGAATGCGAGCCAGCAACTCTCGAAAAGTGGGATTTCCGGTTAAGTCAGATCGCAGCACTAAAGTATTGACAAAAAATCCAATTAATGATTCGGTTTCGCTGCTATTGCGGCTGGCAATTGGTGAACCGACGAGGATATCTTCTTGCCCGGTGTAGCGGTAAAGCAGTGTTTTGAATGCTGCCAGCAATGTCATAAATAAAGTGGTTTTTTCCCTGCGACTCAATTGCCTAATTGCCTCGGTTAAGTGTTCTGGCAATTCAAATAATTGCCGACCTCCCTTGTAACTTTGAACAGCGGGACGAGAAAAGTCTGTTGGTAAATTTAGAACCGCTGCGCTGCCACTTAACTGCTGCTTCCAGTAAGTAAGTTGAGTTTCTAATATTTCTCCCTGCATTTGTTGGCGCTGCCAAGTTGCAAAGTCTGCATACTGAATTTGCAGAGGTGGAATCGCGGCTAATTTATTATTAGTAAAGCCTTCATAAAATGCCGCTAGTTCCCGTAAAAATATGCCCAAAGACCACCCATCGAAAATGATATGGTGGGCGGATAAAAGCAGAGTATGTTCTGTTTCTGATAGGCGCAGAAGTTTGGCACGTAGCAGATTTGCTTGAGTTAAATCAAAGGGCAACAGTGCTTCTTCCGCAGACATTTTTTGCGCTTCTTTCTCGCGTTCTGCAGGGGGGAGATGGCTCAAATCTCTCAGGGGCAAGGGGAAATTTTTTGCATCAAAAATAACTTGTATCAGTTCTTTTTCGCCACCAGCAAACGCAGTTCTTAAAATCTCGTGTCGCTCGATAATTTTCTCAATACTTTGCCTGAGTGTTTCTGCATTGAGTTGTCCTGTAATCCGAACTGCACCGCAGAGGTTATAGAATGGGTTTCCGGGTTCCAATTGGTCAAAGAACCACAAGCGCTCTTGGGCAAAAGACAGGGGGATGTTTTGTAGGCGAGAAACTGGCCTTGGGGCGACTGCTTTGGTATTTCCTGTCAGTTGCTCTAGAATTTGCACTGCCAGTCGAGCAATGCTCCTATCCTCAAACAAATCGGCAACCGATACAGTAACGCCCAAGTCACTCTCTATTTGATTTTTTAACTCAAAAATTCTTAAAGAATCTAGTCCAAAGCTACTGAGTGGTCGATCGATAATATTTTGTGTTTTATCGCTGGCACTGAAGTGGATTGAAGATTCGTCTTCAGTCGGTTTTAGCTCACATCTTGCACCATTCTCAATTACTTTTTTAGGAACAGGCAAGATGCCTGTTCCACAAGAAAACTCATTTACTTTTTTAGGAACAGGCAAGATGCCTGTTCCACAAGAAAACTCAATTACTTTTTTAGGAACAGGCAAGATGCCTGTTCCACAAGAAAACTCATTCTTTGTGGAACGGGCATCTTGCCCGTTCTTGACAATGGTGCAAGATATCAGTTTTAGCCGACTTTGGCTATTAGCCGGGGAATTCATTCCCCGGCGGTTTACCTGCTGCCAAAGGTAAGCCTCAAGCAGCGACTGCCGTTCTTCTAAGTCGGCTGTCAGCAGATTTTCTCGCGTGAGGCGATTCTCTATTTCACCAAAATCAGCTAACTCTAAAATGCTACTGGCGACAACTTCCAAATTGTCAGCTAGAAAGTCAGCATAGGCGGCGCGACGTTGAATTTTACCGCTAGTCGTTTTCGGAATGCTTCCCGGCTTAATCAGCACTACTCCATAAACTTGCACTTCATATTCTTGAGCAATGCTAGAGCGGATGGCGCTGATAATTTCCTCGGCATGATCCGGCGCTTTGCGAGATTGTAATTCTGGCACGATAACGAGCTGTTCTTCGCCTGCGACTTCCACCGAGAATGCGGCGATCGCCCCTTGCCGCAAACTGGGATGGCTGCGCTCTGCTGTTCTTTCTATATCTTGGGGGTAAAGATTGCGACCTCGGATGATAATCAAATCTTTGAGTCGCCCTGTAATAAACAGTTCTCCGTCTCGTAAAAAGCCTAAATCTCCTGTTCGCAAAAAGGGCCCTTCGCTGGTATCTGAAAGATATGCTTGAAAGGTTTTTTCTGTTTCTTCTGGGCGATTCCAATAGCCTCGCGCAACTGTTTCGCCAGCTACCCAAATTTCTCCGACTTCCTGTGGCTGGCATTGTGTCAGAGTTTCGGGATTGACGATCGCAACTTTAGTGCCAAATTCAGGGAAACCGCAGCCGACTAAAGTTCTCGCGCCCCCCTCGCCTTCGACAACTTCTACAATGTGATTATTTTCCAGCGCCCCCGCGTCAACAGGTAAGAAAGTCGGTGTTGCGCCGCTGCGAACCGTGGCAATTTTTAGCGTAGTTTCTGCCATTCCGTAAGCAGGACAAAAGGCATCCGCCTGAAAACCGCAGGGCTCAAAAGCTTTGGTAAATCGCTCTAGGGTTTCTTTGTGGATCGGTTCTGCGCCGTTATAGGCCACGCGCCAACTACTCAAGTCGAGCCTTTTTTGGTCATCGCCCAAAATTTCGCGCTGCATAATAGCGGGATGATTTTGATTGTTTTGTGGGATGGGCGTCCCGCCCGTCCGGTGTATTTTCACAGCAGGCCCGACGCCTACCCCACAATAATCATCCTCAAATTGTGCTAGCAACATTTTGCTGATTTTGCTAGCACACAAGTCGTAAGCAAAATTTGGCCCGCCGCTGTGGGTAGCTTTGTAGCGCGAAATCGCTTCCAACCAGCACATCGGGTTCTGAATAAACGCCGCTGGCGGCATGAAGTAAGAGGGAATTCCCAGATACAAAGGTTTGAGCAATCCGTCAATTAACCCCATGTCGTGAAAGGGGGGAAGCCACGTTACCGCAACGCTTTCGGAATCGTGCTGAAAGCCTCGGTGAATGTATTCGATGTTGTATAAAACGTTGGCGTGGCTCACCATTACGCCTTTGGGGGTGGAGGTTGAGCCGGAAGTGTACTGAAGATAAGCTACTTCGTCGGGATGGATCGCTGGCTGCTGCCACTTTTCGCCGTCATCCGAAAGCGCTTCTGCTGTCAGCCAGTGCAGCCCTTTGAGTTCCGGCGCTTGCTCGCATAGCTGCTCTAAATTTTCCAAGTATCGCGCGGGAGCGATCGCAACAGTTGCTCCTGCGTCTTTGGCGATCGCACTTATTTTCGCTAAATTCCGTTTCAGCTTCGGCGGATAGAGGGGAACCGCGATCACTTTGGCGTACAAGCATCCAAAAAAGGCGGCGAGATAGTCCAATCCTGGCGGGAAAAGCAGTAAGGCTCGTTCGCCAGTGACTCCCAATGTCTGAAGTCGCACGGCGTGCGATCGGGCGATCGCATCTAACTCTCGATAAGTCAAACTGGCGGTTTCAGTTTTTCCGTCTAACAGAAATGTATATTTCTGCTCTGGTTGGTGTAGTGCTCTGTTTTGTAGGAGTTCTACTAAATTGGTACAACTTTCGGTGAGTTGGTTTCCCTTAATGCTTGCGTCACTCATCGATTCTTTTTACCTATAAATCTTGTTTGCAGTACGCCAACCAGTTCCGCCAAATTCTTTCCACATAGACTTTCTGTGAACAGTCGTCGGGCGTTACGAGTCTCTCATCAGCGCGTTTGAGTCTTCAATCTGGGTATTAGCGCTTGTTTTCACGTTTTGTTGTCGATCGGGCTGTTCGGCAATGGCTCCGGGGCGATTTTAGTCCGAGCCAGCTTCGATATCAGCTTCAGGGGCTTTACGGCTATCGACTTTAAGCATAGTAGGCTAGATGAGATTTATTGTCAAGAGTCTTTTAGAAAATTTGTTGACTCCTCTGTTTCCTATCTGACAATCTTTTCTAACTCTTGCCATAGCATTTTAGGCGATCGTTTGTCTAGCCCTGACAGCAACCATAATAGGAAAGTGCTGCATAACTACATAGGGGGTAAGACCCCCTATCTTAAAATGAAATTAGTTTTCATTAGTAAACTCTTGACAGATGTGAGTGCTCTGTTATCTAATTAAGGCACTTTCTCATTAAGAGGCCAGCGACTACTTCCTTTAACCGAGGAAGGTGCCAACCGTGGGCGATCGTCCAGAGCGCCACCGGACTGAGGCTTTCGCCCTCACGCGCCTGCTGTGTTCCCAGACAAAGGCTGCTAGCGACGGGAGAATCGGATCGAACTGCGCCCGACAACTAGGTCGTATCTTCCGCAGGTCAGTTTCTGGAGCCACAGTAGAGCAGCAATGCTCTGACACATTGTGTTGTGCAAGCAACGCAAACCACATATCCGAAGTTCTATCAATTGTTGATTCAAGAGTAGTCACTAACCCCACCCTAAAGGGATGGGGCTTGTAGGGAAACCAAGCCATAGGTAGAACACAAGCGCAAGTAGGACTAGACAACGGCCGAGAAGCCAATTTGAACTAACTGAAGGTGGCACTTTCATTGGACGTTACAGGCGCTCTTCCTAACCCGTAACCACTCCGTTAGTCAAAGTCGAAGGAAATTAAACAGTTAGGTTTATCGCCAAACAAACACCATGCAATACGTTCCTGTAGTGGACTTTGATCAACGTCCTTTAATGCCAACAACACCCGCAAGGGCAGAGCGTTGGATTAAATCTGGAAAAGCAACACCATTTTTCCGTAAAGGGATATTTTGTGTTCGCTTAAACGTTGAACCTTCAAATCGTCATACTCAACCCGTAGCAGTTGGAATCGATCCGGGTTCTAAACGTGAGGGGTACACAGTCAAATCAAAAGCTCATACCTACTTAAATCAGCAGTTTCATGCTGTTGATTGGGTCAAAGAGGCTGAGGAGACAAGTACAAACGCCAGACGTGCAAGGCGCAATCGAAAAACACCTTGTCGCCAACCTCGTAAAAACCGTAAGCGTGGCGGGATTCCTCCAAGCACTAAGGCGCGCTGGCAATTCAAAATCCGAGTAGTCAAAGTTTTTGATACCATCTTTCCCCTCTCAGGTATTGGAATTGAGGATGTAAAAGCATTGACCAAAAAAGGTTGTCGCAAATGGAATAAGTCATTTTCGCCCTTAGAAGTTGGCAAAAAATGGTGTTATTCCGAGTTGGAAAGAATTGCACCTCTCACCCAATTTGATGGCTATAGCCACACCTACTTAACTCGTCAAGAATTAGGTCTCAAAAAATCTAAGGTCAAGTTATCCAATGTTTTTGATGCCCATTGTGTCGATTCTTGGGTGCTAGCTTACCTGTTGGTAGGTGGCGATAGATCACCAGAAAATATGGTGGTGATGGAATGTAAGCCCATCCGCATTTATCGCAGGCAATTGCACGTTTTTAACCCTGGGAAAAACGGATATCGCCGTCCTTACGGTGGCTCCATGTCGCAAGGATTGAAGCGTGGGGGGATTGTCAAGCATCCTAAGTATGGAAAGTGTTACGTAGGTGGCGAAGATGCTAAAAAATCTCGCATTAGCCTGCACAGTCTTGGTACAGGAAAACGCCTGTGTCAAAACGCAAAGCCCACGGATTGTAAGTTTCTGGCTTACAACTCATGGCGAACTGTAAAGCCGTCCTAGAAGGACGGGGTTTCAAACCCATTTTTCTGATGAATAGATCGCAGCAATTATTAAATAGCCTTGGGCTGGCAGGAGTCGTGTCGGCGTTAGTCGCTGGGCCGGTGTGCGCTTCCAACATCGCGCAGGTGACGGCAGTTCGCCTCAACCCCACGTCCGAAGGCATTGAAATCATCCTAGATACTGAAGATGGAAGACCGCTGCAAGTCTTCAGCGCCAGCTTTGGCGAAACTTTACAAGCTGATGTCATCACCGCTCAACTGCGACTACCGGGGGGAAATGAGTTTCGTCAAGACAAGCCTGCAGCCGGAATTGCTTTTGTCACCGTTACTCCTTTAGATAACAACAGCATCCGAATCAAAGTCGTTGGCGAGAGGGGTCAACCAGTGGCACGGGTGATTCCTAATGCTGCGGGTCTGATTCTCAGCTTAAAACCCACCTCGGAGATGACGGCTCGCCCGGGGGCACCTGCTCCTACAACACAGCGGCCGGGGGCACCTGCAGCACCCTTCCCACAGACAGGGCAGCAGGTAGAGATACCCGCAGAACCTTTACCGCCGACAGCGCAGCCACCTGGAACACCCGGAGAATCCTTGCCCCCGACAGCGCAGCCACCAGGGACACCCGGATCACCCTTGCCCCCGACAGCACAGCCACCTGGGACGCCCGGATCACCCTTGCCCCCGACAGCGCAGCCACCTGGGACGCCACAGGCGGGGAGAGACCCGATTGAAATCGTCGTCACTGCAACACGAACCGCAGAAAGAGTGACCAACGTGCCGCGCTCTATAACGGTGGTAGACTCCGAAGAACTTCAGCAGCAGGTAGGGCAATCAAGAAATATCGGGGAAGCTCTGGCAAATCAGGTTCCCGGTTTCGCGCCCCCGACTCAATTGACTGCCACTTATGGACAAACTTTGCGGGGTAGGGACGTTTCCGTTCTGATTGACGGCGTGCCACAAACGACCAATCTTCAATCGTTTGGCAGAGAATTTAGAAACATCGATCCTAGCGCGATCGAACGCATTGAAGTAGTGCGGGGGTCTACAGCAATCTACGGCGCTCAGGCTACAGGTGGCGTGGTTAATATTATTACTCGTCGGCCAACTGAGGAAAGGCTAACTGCTGTTACTGAAGTGGGCGTCAGTAGCGGTTTAACAAACACGGATGATGCTCTAAGCTTTAACGCTCAGCAGACGGTTTCGGGCCGAAGTGGCAATGTCGATCTGACGGGCACTGTCTCGCTCTCTAGAAGTGGAGCTTTTTACGATGCCAAAGGCTCGCGCATTCCCTATTTTGAACTCGGCGGAGATAGCAGCACCCTCTTCAACGTGATGGGCAAAGTCGGGGTAGATTTGGACACCAACCAGCGGCTGCAACTAACTGTCAATCACTATCGGGAAACTCAAGATCCCAATGTGATTCCAGACTTTAGTGTTGACGACCAGGAAGGACGGCAAAAAGCCCGCGCCATCCGAACCGGAGATTTGGATATTGACGGGGAAACACCGGGAAATAGAAGTACACAGCTCAACCTCAGTTACACCAACCAAAACCTTTTTGGCAGCAGCCTTCAAAGTCAAATTTACTATCGAACGAATTCCAATGTAAGTGTTCCCTCTGATTTTCGCACGTCCGATTTCTTTGGCCCGTTTGTCGGCGTTGCTCGTTCGCGAGCCGAAAACGAACAAATAGGAGGAAGGCTTGCGGTCACCACTCCTTTATCCAGTGCCGAAAATCTTCGATTAACTTGGGGTTCTGACTATGTTACTGAAGATAGTAAACAGCGTTTCGACCTGTACGAACCAGAGAGAGTTGACGCAAGTGGTGGCAGGGTTTACCGGAAAATTTCCGAGCGTCCTTTCGTCCCTCCTTACACTTACAACAGCCTTGGCTTTTTCGGTCAATTGGAATGGAATATTGACGATATCGTGATTCTAAGTGGGGGGATACGTCACGAACGCGTCGGGTTAAACGTCAATGATTATACCACTTTTAACGATCGCCAGATCGAAGGAGGCGATCGCAAATTTAACGCCACCCTATTTAATACAGGGGCTGTCTATAAAATTAATGACACCTTCAACGTATTTGGCAACTTTTCTCAAGGTTTCTCAGTTCCAGATTTCGGCCGCATTCTCCGCCAACCCCCCGACGATTTTGTGGGAATTGAATCTTCGTTAGAAGTAACTCAACCGCAAAAAGTCAACAGCTACGAAATTGGCATTCGAGGAGGGTGGCAATCCGTGCAAATGTCGCTTGCCGCTTTTTACAATACCTCCGATCTAGGAATCAGTTTTCAACCAGTTGGCAACACAGGTCGCCTGGAACTAATCCGCGCCCCAGAACGCATTTACGGCTTAGAAGGGACTGTGGATTGGCAACCTGCACGAGCATGGTCGATCGGCGGGACTGCTACCTATCTTCATGGCGAATATGAGGAGGACAACCGTTACATCGCCCTCGATAGCAGCAGAATTCCACCCCTCAAGCTAACAGCTTATGTTCAAAACGAAACTTTGCCGGGATGGAACAATCGGTTACAGTTATTATATTCTGGAAATCGCGATCAAGCCTTCAAAGACGGCTCGGATGGCGGCCCGATTAGCAGCTATCTCACACTGGATTACGTCAGCGCGGTTAAAATTGGCTCTGGGCTGCTACAAATCAAAGTCGAGAATTTATTGAATAATCAATATTTTCCCGTGATCTCCCAATACTTAGCTGGATTTGGATCGGACAGCTCTAATTATGCAGGCAGAGGTTTGACTCTCAGTGTTAATTACCGCCTTAACTGGTAATTATTTATCGGCTGGGAATTTCATGCGGATGAAAAAGTAGGGACTTGCGAGGAAAGCGCTGGCCGCCTAACTCTCGCTATCAGGTGTTTTTCTGCGAATGATAACAAGGGTGGCTCTCCCTCAAGACACCCCTGTTGCTAGTTACAAATCTACCCCCTTGCTAAGGCAGGAGGGCTGTTTCATTCTCTTGTAGGGGCTGCCCCCCGTGGCTGCCCCAATCCCTGAAATACTTAGTGGGGAGGGGTCGGCACGGGGGCACGACCCCTACAAATAACGGCTTCGAGGAAAATTTCGAGATGAATTTCCGCAAACTTGCATTCAAACTGCACTTGTATTTGGGATTAGTGGTAGGAATATTTCTAGCAGTAATTGCTTTAACGGGCAGCTTACTGGTTTTCGGGCCTGAAATCGAGCGGTTGTTCAATCCCCAACTCCTGCAAGTAATTCCTCAAGCCGAACGGATACCGCTGGAAAATGTCCTGCAAATTGTCGAAAAAGCTTATCCGCAAAATCAAGCTCTTAGTATCTTGCTGCCGCGAGAAGCGAAGGAAGTTTGCAAAGTTTCGATGCTGTCAAAGAGTGAGGAAGTAGTTAGCGTTTATGTCAATCCTTACAGCGGAGAAATTAAGGGTGCGCGCCTTTGGAAAGAAACTTTTACAGGTTTGGTTTTTACGTTACACGCAGAATTAGCGGGAGGAGAATTCGGTCATCTTGTTGTAGGTATTTGCGGTATAGTAATGCTAGGACTAACTTTTAGTGGCTTGGTATTGTGGACTGGTTGGCGCAATTTGGCTCGCGGATTTTCAATTAATTGGAAAGCTCACTGGCAGCGGACTGTATTTGATTTACATAACGTTTCGGGCATTGTATCGGTCGCTTTTCTCATACTCATCTCCGCTACAGGGACAGCGATAATTTTTTACGCGCCGGTTGAATCGACTCTGTATTGGCTAACGAATGAAAAGCCACAGCCAGCATTGACTTCTCATCCCCACTCTAGCAGTTCGAGGCAAAACCTTGACGAAATATTACACCAAGTTAATACGGTTTGGCCCGAAGCTAAAACTACTTTTATTTCTCTGCCTTTGACGCCTGAAGGCATTTTTAAAGTACGGAAAAAATTTCCCAACGAGCCGCATCCAAACGGGGTTAGCACCATTTATCTCGACCAATACAGTGGCGAAATATTGCAGGCTGACAGCGTAAATTCAGCTTCTGTAGCAAATCGAATTCTCAACTCGCTTTATCCGCTACATATTGGCAGCTATGGCGGAATTTACTTGCGACTTGTACACACGATCGCAGGATTAGCAGCGATCGTACTGTTTGTTACGGGCGTACTGATGTGGCGGCAGCGGCACTTGGCGAAATTTTACCGTAAGGAGGCGAGACAGCAATATGAAGAATTATCTCCACTTAGCCAGCAATGGCCTTGGTTTTAATGAGAGCGGCGTGGGATTTTATGCGGGTGCATATCATCTCCGGTTACACCGGAATGATGTTGACTGTTGACGGTTGACAGTGAACAGTGAAAAGTCAACAGTGAACTCGAATTTACTATTCCGATGCTAACGGATTTGATATCATTCTCCTGCCTAAAAACCCCTATCCTCTGAATTTTAAATTCTATCAATCGCCTATTTCATGCAAAAATTTATTCAACTATGGCTCGGACAAACTGCTTCGATGATTGGCAGCGCTATGTCCGCGTTTGCGCTGACTATTTGGATTTGGGAGTCCACCAGTCAAGCGACAGCTTTGGCTTTGTTGATGTTTTTTACTCAATTGCCGCGCATCTTGCTTGCTCCGGTTGCTGGCATTCTCGTCGATCGCTGGAATCGAAAATTTTTGATGGCGATCGGCGATTCGGTTTCAGCTTTGTTAACGCTCGCTATCCTATTACTTTATATTAGCCAAAACCTGCAACTATGGCATTTATATGTAGCGGCTGCGGTTAACGGAATTTTTGACCAAATTCAGCAGTTAGCTTACTCAGCAGCCATCGCCACAATGATGCCAGAAAAGCATTACAGCCGCGCTAGCAGTTTAAGTTTTTTGGCAAATTACGGCGCGAGTATTATTGCTCCGACGCTGGCGGGGATTCTCTATTCTGCGATCGGGCCCGGCGGGATTTTTACGATCGACCTGGCAACTTTTACAATCGCGATCGCCACCCTAGTATGTGTCAAAATACCACAGCCCGCGATCGCGCCAGCGTTGCGGAGCAATATCGCCTCCAATCCCCAGCCGACTCGCCCCCACCTGTTGCAAGAACTCAGCTTCGGATTCCGCTACATCGTCGAGCGTCCCAGCCTGCTTGCCTTGCTGGTGTCCGTTTCGCTATTCTGGTTTGCTCACGACATCGGCGCTGCCCTCTACTCACCGATGATTCTGGCACGCACCGGCAACAATGCCAGAATCCTCGGTACTATCCTTTCAGCCGCCGGCGCAGGCGGCGTTTTAGGAGCATTGATCGTCAGTATTTGGGGCGGCCCCAAACGCCGAATCCGGGGCTTTCTGCTCGGCATGGCAGGTGCGGGCTTGAGTAAAATAGTTTTTGCTTTCGGTCAGGCGCTTTCCATCTGGATTCCCGCTCAATTTTGTTCGTCTTTCAATTTCCCCATCCTCGGCAGTTCCAACGAGGCGATTTGGCTGGCGAAAGTCGCACCAGAGGTACAGGGGCGTGTTTTTGCTACCAGAGCAGTTATCGTGCAATTGGCGTCAGCGATCGGTTTATTGATCGCAGGCCCACTTGCCGATCGCGTCTTTGAACCCGCCATGCAACCGGGAGGTTTTTTAGCAGCTATTTTTGGCCCAATTATCGGGACAGGTGCCGGTGCTGGCATGGCTTTGTTATACGCTATCTCCGCCCTGGGCTTATTGCTCGTAGCAGTCGGTGGCTATGCTTGCCGCCTGCTGCGCGATGCGTAAAGGGGAAACAGAAAGAGGTCTTTTAACTTCTTCCCTCTTCCCTCTTCCGACTTCCATCGGACTAACATCCGTTACATCCGTTACAAAATCCGCTGCCGAACATCCGTTACATCCGTTACAAAATCCGTTGCCGAACTTCCTTCTGCTATAGTTTCTGGCGCAAACTCAAGTGAGCTTCAATTTCCGATCGCGATCGCCATACAGGGCGCAATTCCTTGCGAGCAAAGAGCTGCCACTGATCGCCGGCGTGGGGCGAACCAGGTTGAGTGGCGTTACCGTAACTGTTTAGCGCCATCGCTTTCACCGGATTCGAGAACTCAATCGCGGCGACAAAAGAATCGCCCGCCACCGCTTGAAAGCGATCGTCTTTCCCAGGAGCGAACCAGACTGAACGAAATACACCCAAAGCACCGTCAGCTCCATTTGCCGGTAGATTCGCCTCCCCAGGCAATCGGAAGACTTCCCCCCATGCGACATCTAACGCGCCATAAGTCGCCTCAACTTTGGTTGCTGTCGCGGACAGCACCCGCACCGCCTCCGCAGGATTTGCCAACCCGTCTGGCGTCGTTAGCGGCGCATCTTCGCTCCAAGGTTTGGCGAATAACTCATCAGCATCCATCGCTTTTTTCCAAAAGGCAAACAGCACCGCACCGCGACTGTCAGCATCGACTTTGCGATCCCAAGTGGCGAGAACTTCCGCAGCGCGGCGCGCTTGAGCACTGCCTTGGCGTGCGACGGGAATTAAATCATCGAGGAGGCGATCGGCTAGTTCTACCTGAGTGGAATGTTTGTATTGCATCAATTCATCGAAAGAGATTTTCTCATCTTCTAAGAGCATTTTTGCCGATCGCTGCGATCGCAAATCCATCGGGCCGCGCGGTGCCATGTAGGCGGGATAATTATCCGGTGCGATCGCGCTGGGAAAAGTCGTCGTCCAAGGAGGATCGTTAGTATTTTGCAACCAACCGCTGGGCGGATCGACAACGCGCGGCAAATCCGCATAGGGATGATTTTTGCTCCACAAAGTCTCTGATGTATTGCCTGGAATCGTGCCTGACCAGTATTTAAAATCTCCGTTTTTGCGAATGGGTACTTGACCGTTAAACAAGTGCATGATATGCCCCTCACGATCGGCATACATGACGGTAAACATGGGAATTTCCAAGCGCTTTAAAGCGGCTTCAAATTCAGAAAAATTCTTTGAGCGCGCCATATCCCACCACTGCTGAAGGGCTGCTGGTTTATCGAGTCCGACAACGCGCATGGCGATCGCTTTGCCCTGTTTTTCTGTGAGAATCGGCCCGTGAACAGAACGCCGCACTACTAGAGATTCCGATCGCAAATTCCCATTCTTTTCTTTGACTTTTAAAACCTTCTCTTCTCTGTCAAATTTTCGGACTTCGCCATCGAAGCGATAGCCATCGTTAGCGAGGGGCAATTCGTAGGCATCCCAGCCATCGTGAGTGTTGACAGTATGAGTCCATCCCAAGTTGTCATTAAAGGCGATCGTTAATACAGGAAATCCGACGAGAGTCGCTCCGTAAGCGTTAATTTCTGGGGCAACCAGTTGCGCTTCGTACCATAAATATAAATCCGACCAAGGAAGGTGAGGATTTGCCAATAGCATGGCATTGCCGCTTTGAGAACGCGAAGGAGCGATCGCCCAACCATTAGAGCCTTTGGGGGTGTCATTTTCAGCGATATCTTCAAGGCGCTCTGGATCGACTACAAACGTAAAATTGATGACGCGCTGCTCGTGTGCCAATACATCTGTCGGTTTGAGGGGCAATGCTACCTTTAATTCTTCGGTGAGCGCGTCTGGGTGTTCTTTTGCATAGGCATTCATTCCGCCAACAAAAGCATCGAGATAGTTGCGGAAAATGGGATTTTGTGATTCATACCACGCATTGGCGCGATTAGGAATTCCCATAGTTTGCACCCAGCGATCGGATTCCAGATAATCTTCGCCCCAAAACTCGGCAGCTTGCCCGCGAGCTTGTGCGTAAAGACGCAAAATCAGATTACCGTGACTTTGCATCTGCGCCCACCCAAAAGCGTAGAAAAGGCTTTTAGTATTCTCTCCATAAATATGTGGAATTCCATAGGTATCCCAAAGAATTTGATTGCCGATTTCTGGCGAGGATTGAACCCCATTATTTAGAAGCAAAACTAAAATAAAACTCATCAATAACGAGACAATCCGCCGGCCTTGTTTTTTTAGTTGTAGAAACACTGGAAATTAATTAGCTAGGGTTAAACTGAGACATAACAGCATTTTCAACAAGCTGCACGAACAAAACGCCGAGGATTTAAATCCCTTTTAGGGAGAGAGAGAAAATTATACCAAATCCGATGCCCAAAAAGCTAACCTATCTACGTCTATCTGCGTCCATCTGCAGTTAAAAAAATAATACCTCTTCGAGAACTCCAGAAAATCCGAAAAAACACTCTATGTAAATCGGATGTGGTATTAAAACTCCTCCCCTACGCTCACCAAATTAAAAAGACTATAAAACGTCGGTGTGCCGGCTAGAAAGCGCATTAATGTCATTGGTGAGGAGGGGGGCAAACAAGTAAGGAGAAATAGGTGATAATATCAAATCCGGTAGCATCGTCCTGTATTCATCTCTGTATTCTCTCCCTCTGCGTTCTCTGCGCCCTCTGCGGTTAAATCATTCCGATGCAACCGGAAACGATATAACTGAGATATTGCACCATTCTCAATTAGCCTTTTATGAACAGGCTTTTCGGCCTGTTCCACAAAAGATAAATTTTCTTGTGGAACAGGCCGAAAAGCCTGTTGCTGAGAATGGTGCAAGATGTGAGTTATAAGCTTATTTTTTAAGCTGCCCCTGTTGCCAAGTTCCCTCTACTTTCGTCCCATCTGCATATAGATAAGAACCTTGCCCGTGTTTCTGACCGTTGAGGAATTCACCTTGATAGCGATCGCCATTGGCGTAAATGCAGGTACCTTTGCCGTTGAACTGACCATCGCTAAATTCTCCTTCGCAGCGATCGCCATTCGCAAAAATGAAAACTCCTTTCCCGCTCATCTTACCCTTAACAAAAGTGCCTTTATAGCTATTTCCATTGGCGAACTCACGGACACCTTCACCACTAAATTCTCCATTGTCAAACGGGCCTTGATAACGTCCCCCTTCTTTAAAAGTAAACAACCCCTGACCTTGAATGTTGCCCTTCATAAACTCTCCTTCATAGCGGTTGCCGTTCGGATATTCGCGAACCCCTTTACCGTGAAACTGCCCTTCACTAAATTGCCCCTCATAACGCCCTCCGACCGCAAAGGTATAAATTCCCTGTCCGTGAGGCACATTATTCAGCAACTCTCCTTCGTAGCGGTTCTTATTAGCATATTGACAGACGCCTTTGCCGTTAACTTTTCCTTCTTTAATATCTCCTTCGCATCGAGTGCCATTACTGAACGTAAAAGCCCCGCGACCGCTGGGAGAACCACTCGTAAAAGAGCCTTCGTAACGAATGCCGTTAGTTGAGGTAAAAGTGCCTGTACCATCGAAGTCACCGTTTTTAAAACTTCCTTCGTAGCGATTGCCGTTAGCAAATTCGCGGACACCTTGACCGTTGAATTCCCCATCCCCAAATTCTCCTTGGTATCGACCTTCTTCTTTAAAGGTATAGATGCCTTGACCGTGAGGTTTGCCGTTGAGAAATTGGCCTTCGTAGCGATCGCCGTTGGCATATTGACAACTGCCGGGCCCGCTGAGTTTTCCCTCACTCAATTCTCCCTCGCAACGTCCGCCATCGGGTAAAGTAATTACTCCTGCCATTGCGCTGTGAGGGTTGGCAAACAACAAAGCCATTCCCAAGTTGGAACCAAGTAATAGAGCGAGTCCAACTCCCTGAAGTTTACTTAATATTGCTGACGACATTCCCAAATTCATAATTCACAAAAAATTTAACTTTTAACTTTGCTATTCCTTGGAGGGTGCTAGAGAATTCCCAGCCAAATTCCTAGACTCTCAAAAAAATCCCTAGTCAGTGAGCCGGAAGATAATGACTATTCTTTCTCCTTGAATGCCACTCTCTGATGGGGCATATTTCCTTTCTTGTACTTGTTTCATCGCTGCGCGATTCATGTCGTTGTATTTGCTAGGAGTCACGATCTTGATGTTGAAGGTCTTACCGTTGGGGTCAATGTCACAAATGAGTTCCACTTGGCCTTGGCGCCCTTCTTCTCTGGCTGCGATCGGATATTCAGGTTTACCGCAGCCACTAATGCAAGTGCCCAGAGGCGCGCCCGGAGGGCGCGAAGGACCCGCCCCTCTTCCTGGATTTGTCGGTTTTGGCACTGGCCCGGAACCGCTGCCAAATGGCCCTGACGAACCCCCGCCGCCATTTCCACCTCCACCGGGTGATGAGTTCGACGCACTTCCTCCTGGGCTTCCGCCTCCTGGGCTTCCGCCTCCTGGGCCTCCACCTCCTGGGCTACCAGATGAGGCGAGGTTTCCTAAACCTCCGCTCCCATTTCCAGAATTTCCGCCACCTCCTGGCCTGGTAGCTGTGACTGGTGAGCCAGTCGCAGGCGATCGGGGCGATCGCCCCGAACCAGTCGCAAATGGATCTGAGGAAGGTATGTTGCCATTTTCGCTGGCACCCGATGGTGAGTTGGACGCACTTGCTCCGGGGCTATCAGAGGAGGAGGGGTTTGTGAGATCCCCGATCGCATTTCCAGATTTACTACTGCCTCCTGGCCTAGTAGCTGTGACTGGTGGGCCAGCCGCGGGCGATCGCGCCAATGGCCCGGAAGAAGGATTTAATGGCTGTGAGGAAGGCTCCCCGCTACCCGCCGAAGCAGATGACGAGAGCGGGTTATTTTTTTCAGGGCTGTCGGAGGAGTTGGGATTTCCAGCATCTTTTGTAAAGTCTGTGGAACTTCCAGCACCCTTGGGGCGGGAGTCGCTAACGGGTGGTTCGCTTTTTGGAGGATCGGGCGAAGGGGTTTCGGGTTCCTGGGCGATCGGGGTTTTAGGAGTTTCTGGGGAATTTAAATCCTGTTGAGGTGCGGGGGAAGGCTCGATAGGAGTTGGCGGTGGCGTTACCGCTACCGGTGGCTCCTCTGGAATTGGTGGTGGCGTTACCGCTACCGGTGGCTCCTCTGGAATTGGTGGTGGAGTTACCGCTACCGGCTGCTCCTCTGGAATCGGCGGTGGCGTTACCGCTACGGGTGGCTCCTCTGGAATCGGCGGGGGCGTTGCCGCTACCGGTGACTCCTCTGGAATCGGCGGGGGCGTTGCCGCTACCGGCTGCTCCTCTGCGGGAGTTGGCTCTGGTGGCGGTTCTGGTTTTAACGTCTCAGGCGGGGGAGATGCCTTTTCTGGAATAGTCGGCTCTGGCTGGGTTTCCTCTACTTTTGGCTCATCAAGCACAACAATTTCAATTGCATCCTCTTCAAATTCAGCAGGTTTGACGAACTTGAGGCTCAACGGCAGCGCGACACCGTGCAGGAAGGTTGAGGCTAACAGACTGAGCGCCAGAACTTTTTTGAGAGCTTCTTCTTGTTGTTGTCTTTGCGTCGCCGAAATATTTGAAAAACTCATGCCTTATGAATCTCCTTGATGGATGGGTTGGCAACGTCCTCGCTGGCTCCCCCACATAACCCGAAACAAGCTACCAACTGCGGGTTGAGCTTGCTATCACTGATGAACCTACCCATCCTATAAGAAGACTGTCACCCTGTTCAAGACTCTTGCAATTAATTTTCATTATTTAATTTTGAGATAGCGACTAGACGCTACCAATCAGCATTTCCTTTGGGGGCGTCTACCTTGCTCTTATGGGCGCTGTCAATGTTCTGATTCTGGTAGGGGAAGGTTCAAAAATGCTTTAACTGCAATACTCTAGCCCGTAATCTACCAACAAAATTCCACATTCTCAAGCTTTTCATGAAAATTTTAAATAAGGAAAAATTAACTATCTTTCATAAAAAATAGGTAATTATTATATTTAAATGTGGTTCATGACTTGACAAACCCTGAATTTTGTGGAAACCTAGTTGAGAATCTTTTAAATTATTGAAGATTATTGTCAAGTCCTAACGCAAATATTTAGCAAAGAAGCACTGGCAGAACAATCTGTCGCGATCTCTGTCGGGATCACATTAGGAGCATTTTGGGTACAGACGAAGATAGTCAGGTAGTGCGTTTGTGCGATCGCGATCGTGCGATCGCGCTTGAGTGAAACAATTCGCAGCCTGAATCACTTGTGCCGACTTGACGCAGAAACTCTACCAGCCTTCTCACGGGCTAATTGCACCATTAGGCAGCTTGCGATCATTCAACAGAGCTAGCGAGAGTACAAATCAATGGATGCTTTCATTTACATTTTTCGCGCCGCAGGCATTGTTGCTTGGCCGCTATTTGCCTCGTCAATTGCAGCAGTCGCGCTGATCATAGAGCGTCTTGCCTTTTGGTTTAGGGTAAATCGGCGGCAGCGGCGAGTCGTGCGGGATGTGCTACAGCTTTACAGTCAAAACCCCGATTCCGCCATCAAAAAGTTACAAGTAAACAGCGATTTGCCCCTAGCCCGGATTTTTTTAGAAGCTTTAGAATTAGACTCGCCCAACATCGAAGAATTTCGTTTGGCCCTAGAGAGTGGCGCTCAGGCAGAAATCCCCATCCTGAAGCGATTCAATACAATATTTGACACCATTATCAGCCTTTCCCCACTATTTGGGTTGCTCGGAACAGTTTTGGGGTTAATTACTACCTTTAGTTCTCTCAAACTGGGGAATGCCACGGGCACGAATGCTGCAGGCGTTACTTCTGGGATTAGCGAAGCCCTCGTCTCTACGGCAATAGGGTTAGTTGTGGCAATCTTTACACTCTTATTTGCCAATATGTTTCGCGGGTTTTACTTACAGCAGATTGCTTTTATTCAGGAAGCTGGAGGCCAGTTAGAGCTATTGTACCGTCACCGCTACGAAAAATTACCAAGAGAATCTAATTATGCGCCTACCCGATGAACCTGATAGTATTCCCCAGATTAACATCGTGCCAATGATTGATGTGGTCTTCGCCATATTGACGTTTTTAATTGTTTCCTCTCTGTCTTTATCCAAATCCGAGGGTCTACCCGTAAATTTACCGAAAGCCTCAACCTCTCAAGTTCAGGACTCGCCTGCTAAAATTACCGTCACCATTGATCCTAATGGAAAATTAATGGTTGATAAAAAGTTAGTCAACTTAGAGCAGATTGAGAGTACGGTGCGACAGGTGATGGGGTCAAATCCGAACTCATTAATTGTGCTGAATGCTGATAAAAGCGTCAATCACGGAAATGTGGTGGAAGTTATGGATCGATTACGCCGAATTAAGGGAGCTAAGTTAGGGATTGCTACCACAAAGTAGAGAGTTAAATTTACAATACTCCGGACAGTTTTTAAGCAGCCAGAGTACCCTAAGACAAGACTGAAATTCGACTGCTTTTCTAAGTGGGACGTATGCCAGGTATAGAATATTAGCATAGGTTAGCAAAAATAAGCAAATTATTTACTGTGCGGTAACCTTTCTCAGTAACATGAGGTGTTCATAGGCCTCCGTGGGCATAGGGCATAGGCATAGGCATAGGGCATAGGGCATAGGCATAGGACTCGCCCCCATACCTCACAACGCGATCGAACCGCTATAAGACCTCAATATGATTTAGTAATTTTAGAAACATCTATATCTGGGAGTAATTTCCAGTTATGGACAACTGTCAACCTTTTTCGGCTAGGCATCTTAGCCTGGGTTCTGGACGATCGCTTATAAGACTTGCGCGGAAACTCTGAGTGCAATGGGTGAAATTTTATCAATTTTTTGATAAACTTGATGTTCGCGGCTTGATAGTTGACTGCACAATAAGACAGGTTTCACGAGTTGTGAACCGCGCTGCTACATTGCACCTACCGACTAAACGGGCAGGTGGATTTTGTGTCTGCAGGCGCTGACGAAAGCAACTCAACAGCGCAGCAAGCAAAATAACGCTAAAGTTACTATCTACCTGAGTCCGCAAGGCTACCCTTCCGAACTCAGGAAAAACCCACACAAAAAACTAGATCGCCTGCAATGTATCTAGTTGCAGGGCGGCGATCGCCCAAAGAATCACTGCTTTTTAACAGCAGGGTATTCTAGGAGACATCTCTGAGGCGATGCGAGCGAGATAATTTAAAATCTGCAAACAGGGTTTCAGTGCTAGGTACAGGCCGCATAGACGTAAATTTTTATCAAATCAGCTTACAATGTGCTGTCTTAAAGTTTACTAGGCTCCCACCGCTCGGCAGCCTTCTCTCTCCGAGCTATAAAAACGCATCCATCACACAATCACGGAAATAACATTCAATCAACATGGGTAACACGATCGATCCAAACAGAAACAAAAACGTGCATCAAACTGAGCGAGGAACTCCATTCGCCGGCCAAAGCTGGTTAGTGGAAGAAAGAGATGCCTGCGGTGTGGGGTTTATTGCCAACCAAAGCGGTGAAGCCACCCACTCGATTATTCAAAAAGCGCTGCCAGCTTTAACTTGTCTGGAACATCGTGGCGGTTGCAGCGCCGACTCTGATTCCGGCGACGGTGCGGGTTTAATGACGGCGATTCCTTGGGAATTGCTGGATGCTTGGTTTGCCGAACAGGGAATTGTGCCTCCCGCGCGGGAAAACTGCGGCGTGGGAATGCTGTTTCTGTCTCAAGATAAATTTCAAGCGACTATAGCGCGGCAGGTGGTTGAGCAAGTTCTGACCGATCGCGGGCTGAAACTTTTGGGATGGCGCCAAGTTCCCATTGTACCATCGGTTTTGGGCGAGCAAGCGCTAGAAAATCAACCTCAAATCGAACAAGTAATTGTCAGTTCACCGCACTTAGCCGGAGACGAACTCGACAAACATCTATTTTTGGCGCGCCGCACGATCGGACACGCCCTGTCAAATCGCCCCAACTTCACCCGCCGAGACTTTTATACTTGCTCTTTCTCCTGCCGCACGATCGTCTATAAAGGCATGGTGCGATCGGCCGTACTGGCAGAATTTTACCCAGACCTAAAAAATCCCGCTTATAAAAGCTCCTTTGCCGTCTATCACCGGCGCTTCAGCACCAACACCATGCCCCGCTGGCACTTAGCCCAGCCGATGCGCTTGCTGGGACACAACGGGGAAATTAACACGCTGTTGGGCAATATTACCTGGATGAAGGCGCGGCAAGCCAATTTATCTCACCCGAATTGGACTCAAGCTGATATCGACACGTTCAACCCAATTGTCAATCCCGAAAGCAGCGATTCGGCAAACTTGGACAACGTGATGGAGTTGTTGGTGCACTCCGGCCGCACCCCCCTAGAATCCCTGACAATTCTGGTACCCGAAGCCTACAAAAATCAGCCGGATTTGGCTGACTATCCAGAAATTGTCGATTTTTACGAGTATTACAGCGGCATTCAAGAACCTTGGGACGGCCCGGCCCTGCTGGTGTTCAGCGACGGCAAACAAGTAGGTGCTACGCTCGATCGCAACGGTTTGCGGCCGGCCCGCTACTGCATTACTAAAGACGGTTTGGTAATTGTGGCCTCCGAAGCCGGAGTTGTGGATATTCCCGAAGCAGATATTGTCGAAAAAGGCCGTTTGGGGCCCGGACAAATGATTGCAGTTGACCTGCAAACTAAGGAAATTCTCAAAAATTGGCAACTAAAACAGCGAATTGCTAAGCGGCACCCCTACGGCGAATGGCTGAAACAAAACCGCGAAATCTTGCAACCGCAGCCTTTTGCCGAAACAGCAACCCTCGACTCGCAAACGCTGTTAGCAACCCAAACTGCTTTCGGCTACACAGCCGAAGATTTGGACATGGTGATCGTCGAGATGGCGAGTTCTGGGAAAGAACCGACTTTCTGCATGGGCGACGACGCTCCCTTAGCTGTATTGTCAGAAAAGCCTCAGTTGCTGTACAACTATTTCAAACAGCGGTTCGCTCAAGTGACAAATCCGCCGATCGACCCCCTGCGCGAGGGGATGGTGATGTCGCTGACGATGAATATGGGTCTGCGGGGCAATTTACTGCAAGCAGTGCCGGAAAATGCCAAGCTGCTAAAAATTGATTCCCCCGTACTCAACGACGCTGAACTGTCTTTCTTGAAAGAGCAAAAGTCTTTCACCGCAACCGAATTGTCAACGCTTTACAAAATTTCTGCCGGGCCTTCTGGTTTGAAAACAGCAGTCGAGCAACTTTGTCAAAAGGCGGCTGCTTCGGTGCGCGAGGGTGCGAGGATTCTGATTTTGAGCGATCGACTGTTGAAGCAAGAAGGCAATGTATCTTCGGGTGGATTGAGTGCAGAATTCACTTATATTCCCCCATTCCTGGCAGTTGGAGCGGTTCACCACCATTTAATTAGCGTCGGGCTGCGGATGCAAACTTCGCTGGTTGTGGATACCGCCCAATGTTGGAGCACTCACCACTTCGCTTGTTTGCTGGGTTACGGGGCGGTGGCTGTTTGCCCTTACCTGGCCTTGGAAAGCGTGCGGGCCTGGTGGTCTGACGCCAAGACTCAAAACTTAATGCAGCATGGCAAAGTTCCCAATATTACCGTGACGCAGGCTCAAGCTAGATACCGCACAGCGGTGGAAAATGGGCTGCTGAAGATTATGTCGAAAATGGGGATTTCGCTGCTGGCTAGCTATCAGGGGGCGCAAATCTTTGAGGCGATCGGCATTGGCGGTGATTTGCTCGATTTGGGTTTCAAAGGCACGGTTTCTCGGATCGGCGGTTTGAGTGTGGCGGAACTCGCTAACGAGGTAATGTCTTTCCACAGTCAGGCTTTCCCAGAATTGCACCTCAAAAAGCTGGAAAATTACGGCTTTGTGCAGTACCGCCGTGGTGGTGAATATCACATGAACAGCCCGGAAATGGCGAAGGCTTTGCACAAGGCTGTAACTACTTTTAAGGCTCAGACTAACGGTAACGGCAATGGGGCCGAACCAAAAATGACACCAATTGGTGACAAAAATGGTGAAAGTGCTTACGATCACTACGAGGTTTACAAGAAACAGCTCGAAAACCGCCCGGTAACGGCTTTGCGCGATTTGCTGGATTTCCAGAGCGATCGCCCTTCCATTCCCATTGAAGAAGTAGAATCTGTAGCAGATATTGTCAAGCGGTTCGCCACCGGCGGAATGTCTCTCGGCGCTTTGTCCCCGGAAGCCCACGAAACGCTAGCCATTGCCATGAACCGCATCGGCGGCAAATCCAACTCCGGCGAGGGGGGCGAAGATCCGGTGCGCTACAAAGTGCTAAACGATGTGAGCGCGGCTGGTTTCTCACAAACGCTACCTCACTTAAAAGGTTTGCAGAACGGGGATACAGCTTCTTCATCCATCAAACAAGTAGCTTCGGGACGCTTCGGGGTGACTCCTGAGTATCTGATGAACGCCGAACAAATCGAAATTAAAATCGCACAAGGTGCGAAACCAGGTGAAGGCGGTCAATTGCCGGGGCCGAAAGTGAGCGAGTACATTGCTTATTTGCGCCGATCGAAACCGGGTGTCACGCTGATTTCGCCTCCTCCTCACCACGACATTTATTCGATCGAGGATTTGGCACAGTTGATTTTTGACTTGCACCAAATCAATCCGAAAGCTGGAGTTTCTGTAAAGTTGGTGTCGGAAGTCGGCATCGGAACAGTAGCCGCTGGTGTCGCCAAGGCAAATGCTGATGTGATTCAAATTTCCGGTCACGATGGCGGTACAGGTGCTTCTCCATTGAGTTCGATTAAGCACGCAGGTTCTCCGTGGGAACTCGGATTGACAGAAGTTCACCGGGTGCTGATGGAAAATAAATTGCGCGATCGAGTTTTGCTCCGCGTTGACGGTGGCTTTAAAAGCGGCTGGGACGTGATTGTAGGCGCTTTGATGGGCGGCGAAGAGTACGGTTTCGGCACGGTGGCAATGATTGCAGAAGGCTGCATTATGGCTCGCGTTTGCCACATGAATAGTTGTCCGGTGGGGGTAACAACTCAACAAGAACACTTGCGGAAACGGTTCCCCGGAACGCCGGAACACGTGGTTAATTTCTTCTATTTCGTAGCACAAGAAGTGCGGAGTTTGCTGGCGAAATTGGGTTATAAGTCGATCGCAGATATCATCGGCCGCGCGGATTTGCTGAAAATGCGCGATGGGGTGCAACTAACTAAAACCCAAGCGATTAATTTGGATTGTTTGACTAAGTTACCGGATACTAAGAGCGATCGATCTTTCTTGATCCACGGCGACGTACACACCAACGGGCCTGTGTTAGATGACGATTTGCTCGCAGATGCGGAGATTCAAAGTGCGATCGCCAATCACGGCACTGTTAGCAAAAATGTAAAATTGGTGAATACCGATCGCACTGTAGGCGCAAGAATCAGTGGTGCGATCGCACAGCAACACGGCAACACGGGCTTTAGCGGTCAAATCACCCTCAACTTCACTGGTAGCGCGGGCCAAAGCTTCGGCGCGTTCAATTTGCCGGGGATGACGCTGGTGCTGTCAGGCCAAGCCAATGACTACGTTGGTAAGGGGATGCACGGTGGCGAAATCGCGATCGCACCGCCGGCTGGTGCGACTTATGATGCTTCCGAAAATGCGATCGTCGGCAACACTTGTTTGTACGGTGCGACGGGGGGAACTCTGTTGGCTGCGGGTAAAGCTGGCGAACGGTTTGCGGTGCGTAACTCGATGGCGAAAGCAGTCATTGAAGGTGCGGGCGATCACTGCTGCGAGTACATGACTGGTGGCGCGATCGTCGTGTTAGGAAAAGTCGGCCGGAATGTCGGCGCTGGAATGACTGGCGGCTTGGGTTATTTCCTCGATGAAGACGGGACTTTCCCGGCTCACGTCAACGGGGAGATTGTGAAGATGCAGCGCGTTTGTACGGCGGCTGGGGAGGCGCAATTGAAGGAGTTGATTGAGGCTCAGCGCGATCGAACTGGCAGCAAGAAAGCTGAGAAGATTTTGGCAAATTGGTCGGAATATTTGCCTAAGTTCTGGCAAGTTGTGCCGCCGAGTGAAGCGAATTCGCCGGAGGCTTCGGAACAAAAGATTGCTGTGGAAGTTTAATTTTGTAGCTGGTTAAATAGGTGAGGGGCGACGCGAGTTGCCCCTTTTTTCATCTTCATATCAAATCCCTTGGTATCGAAATTTTTCATCTCTCTATTCTCTTCCTCAGCGTCCTCTGCGCTCTCTGCGGTTTAATAATTCCTTTGATTTTATGCCCAAATGCTTCACCCCGTTTCTGGGAGAGATTCATACCACAAGGGATGCTTAATAAGCAGGAATGAAGTTTAAGAAAACCAGTTTTCGATCACCAAATCTTGAAAGTTTGCATAATCAGCAACATTTCGTGTCACCAGAATCAGATTATTGACTTTCGCGATCGCTGCAATTTGCCCATCAGCATAAGACGGTGTAAGACCGATCGGAATAAGTCTGGCTCGTTCTTTAGCAAACCACTCAGCCGCTTCTTGGGTATAAGGTAAAATTGGTAATTTTACTTTCACTTCTTCCTGAAGATAGGCTTCGATCGCGCGGCGGCGCTTAGAGTCTGGCATTCGATAGCAGCCTAGCAGAACTTCTTGCCAAACGATCGAGGCGATCGCAACAGTGGATTTTGCCTCAATTAGTTGAGTCATCACATTGGCATTCGGAAGAGGACGAAGAGGTTCGGAGATAATGTTGGTATCGAGTAAATAACGCAGCGTCATTCAAAGATGACCTCGCGTCCTGCAAAAGTTCGATCGCGAACCTCTCCCCAAATTTCATCAGGATTTAAACCCAGTTCATGCAGTTGATATTTTTCACGAAATGCACTGAGAGATTCTCCAAAGCTAAGTTCGAGATTCTGTGGCTGTTTGCGGCGTTGAATGTATTCGCGCAAGGCGATTTCAACTAAGGTTTCGATCGCAATTTCTCGCTCCAGTTCGATCGCCTCTTGCAGCAGTGCCGTATCCACATTTAGGTTCGTCACCATTTGCTTTCCTCTTTTAACCGTTGTTTTATTATAAGATATAATCAATCCCAAACTGTTCTCTATTTTCTCAAAGGTTGACCATCTAAAATATAACATTAGATCAAATCTGTCTGGCGATCGGCATTCGGGGAGGCGCTGTTTTCCACATCAAATCTATTTCTTCCGGTGTCAATCCATAAGCTTGATTAACTAAGTCGGATAAACGGTGTTCGAGTCTCAACGCCTCAGCTTTGCGAGATTGAATGGCCGGTGCATATTCATTATAAGTTTCGCGGACTGCTTTTAGTCCAGCAACGCCGAGAGGATCGGATGATTTAGTTTTCGGCATTCGCTTTCTGATTTCTGCTACGAATTCTGCAAAGGAAAGGGCAGAAAAATCTTCGAGTTTTTGTCCGAGTTTATCAATTACATAAGTGATTTCCAGCCATTGCAAGACATCTCGGTGAGTTTGTTGATTAGTTTTGGCGATTTCAATTAAACGGCTGACAATTAATTCGACTTCGGCACGAATTGAGTCAGTTGGTGGTGCGATGGGTAAAGTTTCAAATAAATATCCCATTGGGCTAATCGCCCCTGACAGCATTTGAGTAAAAACTCGATGACTGTACCACCAAATTAGCGGGGAATTGAGCCAACCTAGCAGACATAAATCGCTGTTAGCCAGAATGAAGGTTTTATCATTTCCATAAGCACTAGAATTATCCCATGCGTATTGTGGCAAAGTTTGAATAACCTGATAAATAATTTTGGGGTTTTCAAAAGTCCTGTAGTAAGCACAGCTACGAAGTTCCCACCAGTAACGCCCTTTGTCGGAACGCTTAGACAGTTTTTCTTGCATCGGCTTCATATACTTATATACCGATGGAAATGTTTGTGCAAATACTTCCTCTGCTTGATCGTTCGCTTTACTCCACGGCCATACACTATCGCTGCTAGATTTCAGCAAAATAATCCAAAGATTTGCCCACTCTGGACTCCAGCGTTTAATATCTTGACCTCGCAAATAAGGCTTGATAATTTCAGCGGATTTAGGGTCGGCTTGAACGAGACTATTTTTAGTAGCTTCATCAATTAAAAAAGCTTCATTCAATCCTGTTAAAATACCTCGATAAGGCTTAACCCCTGCAAAATCTTTTAGCGGAACTCCCACTTGTTTTATTTTCTGCATCAACTCATCAACAGCAGGAGGTTCCAGACTCCAAGCAGTTGCAGTGAAACGATCTCGCGAAATTTGATAGCCGTGTTGTTGAACGTATTGTGTAAGGTTGATATTAGCAAGTTCCTCGCGCGGAACCGGACAAACAATCACAGGCGAATTAGGTTCAGATTTACCTGGCTCAATCTCGCTTTCAGTTTCAGAGATACATAGAGAAGCGTTAGGTTTTCTGACTGCGACAATACAGGGAAAAGTATCAGCATCCTCAAAAATTGGCGCGTGTCCGAAATCAATAATTTGCTCTAGTAAACCTTGACTGGCAAAGAACTTGCGTAGAGGTTCGCCGTATCCAGACCTCAGCCATTTATTTGTGACAATATACGAAAGCACTCCCTTCGGTTTGAGAATGTTTAATCCGAGTTCATAAAAGTAAGTATAAAGGTCTGCTACGCCATTATAGGATTCATAATTTGCTTGCAAGTATGGTTTAATTGGAGATAGCAACTCCTGCCGCACATAAGGCGGATTGCCAAGGACAACATCAAAACCGCCATCAGCAAAAATCTGGGGAAATTCAGCTTGCCAATCAAACGCTGTATCTGCTACATTACTGTCAGCGACAATCGAGTTTCCCGCTTTAATATTATCATCCAAATACGTCAGGGTTTTACCAGGTTCGGCCGTCTTCAACCACAGAGAAAGTTTGGTAATTTCCGCCGATTCCGGCAGCAAATCTACGCCGTACAGGTTGTTGCTTAAAATGCTTCTGTCAAATTCCAGCGAGTTGCCGTTTTTTGGCTTACATCCCAAAGCATTCAATTCGCGATCGACTCTTTCGTACTGCTGCATCAAATAATCAAACGCCGCAATCAAAAAAGCTCCCGAACCGCACGCCGGATCGATGACGCGCGTTTTTTGCAGCACCTCGTCTCGATACGCTTTCCAAAACTTAATTGCAGTTTTCTTGGGTGGCTGCACCGACACTTCAGCAACTTCGCCCATTAGGAATAAATCGCGCAATTCTTGCTCTCGACGCTGCAAATAGCCACCGAGAGAAACCTCGACAATATACTGAGTAATAAAAGCTGGCGTGTAAAACACACCTTGAGTTTTTCGCTTGCCCTTTTTCTGATTGTATTCCTGTCCGGTAGTTTCAGCATTTAACTCTTCCAAATCTGTAACAGACTGCTCGAAAATATGCCCCAAAATATCGACGGAAACTTCGGTATCAAAATCAAATCGCGTCAAATTCTTAAGCAGACTGCATAAGGGATTTGGCACAGTCAATTGTACGTCTAAAACCGGATCGAACTTAAATAAACCGCCGTTGTATCCCGGTACAGGAGGGTCATCATTTCCCACATCAACCCAGCGAAATACAGATTGATAATTTTCCCAAATTAATCTAGGATTGTATTGGTCTTTGTGGTCGTGAGCGTTGCTGAGGGTGTTTCGCGGCAGCAACCCTTTATCTTCACAAAAAGCAATGAATAAAACGCGGTCTAAAGTTTTTTGAGCTTTTTCGATGAGTACGCGATCGCGGTTGCGGATATCCTGCGGCCCAGAAAAGCGAAAATGTTTGACGAGAGCGAGTCGAATTGCTTTGTACTCTTGATATAATTTATTGGTGATTTCCTCTTGAGCTTCGTCAGAGTCTTTTAACAGTCTGTCAATAACAGAAACTGTTTGCTCTTGGTTTTTCGGCAAAAAATTGCGGCGACACAGCAGAAAGTAAAACCGCTTAAAAGCTTCAATATCCGCCAAGTCAGCCAGAAAAAATTGTTCGTAATAAGCAGGAGTTTTATTGGTATGATAAAGTCGCAACTCTCGATAATTCGAGACAATAATCCAGCGACAATCTGGTGTATAATTAGCGTAGCGCCAACCTTGGTCAACTGCTGATTCCGATCGCCCGGATGCGGGACGGTCTAAATCATTTTTCGCTCCCTTGAGTTCGATCGGAGCAATCACTTTACCTTGCAGGGAAACGGCTTTGCCTTTAGGATTGCCAGCAGCAGTAAAAAAGCCGATCGCCCCGTCAGCAGAACCGCCGCCATCAGATATCGTTTGTTCCGCGTTAATTTCCCAAGCTTTCCCCGCACCTTGAATTACCGAGCAATATCCCAAAACATCCTGAAAAATATCATTAATAAAACTGCCGTGCAGGGAAACTTCTTTAACTTCGTCTAACGTACCCGTTTTAAGTGCAGCAATCCACCTTCCCAATTTTTGGTGGCGCACTTCCATATCTTGCGGAAAGCTAAAAGCACGCAAAGCAGTGTTGAGTGTTTTGCTGTGAAAAAGGGCGCGAGTAGAGCGATTTGTCATCTTTTCAAGCAGGTTAATAAAGTTAATTTTACAGCATCCAAGTCCAACAGCGGCTCAGACCTTCTGCTATCAAATCAGTTCGAATCAAAGGTCGATCCTCTTCGTTGGCGTAGCCCCCGGGCGGGCTTCGCTAACGCACCCTACCCCCTCAAAAAAGCGTGAGCGATCGCTCAAGAGTCAAAAACCCACCTCTAAAGCTGAGCTAGCTCTCATTTACTTTGCATATTGTAATTATCACCAAAAGCTATAATTTTTTCTCAGTAGCTTTCCGCTGCTCCCTTCGGGTTTTACAGCAAAAGTTAAATACGCCTGAGCTTATCTGCACGGAGCGAAAAGTTTTGTTACAATAGGTAAGCTGTTACAAATCGTAACTTATGCTGGTTTCTATTTTAATAATTGACGTTGCCCTCGTTGCCTGGTCTTTGCACTTAATGCAGGAGGCGATCGCGCAACGGGAATTTTCACTAATGCTAGCCGGCACCCTAGTTGCGGTATCAGCCGCCGCTCTGCTAGTCGTCTACTTCCTCATGGGGTCTTGTTTGAGCCATTTGAGCGAAATATCCCAGCACACTTACTAAATGATAGTAGGGGATTGACCATTGTCCAGAAGCGAGGAGAGTTTTGTGGAAAAAAAGCCGAAAGCCTTGCCAGCCGAAGGCTCAAAACTAATTTCCCCAAAAAGCTTGACAAATATTGGTCCGTTAAGGCATGATTGAGAGCGCGAAAAGAAAGGGGAATTAGCTCAGTTGGTAGAGCACTACAATGGCATTGTAGGGGTCAGCGGTTCGAGCCCGCTATTCTCCATAAACATTAGAGTAGGGAAACGGCACTGCTCATTGGTGTCAACTTAAGACTAAAACTGTTGATAAATATCGCTTTTACCCCAGTCTAGATCCCCCTAAATCCCCCTTAATAAGGTGGACTAAAGAGAAGACTCTTGTCCCACCCTTATTAAGGGGGGCTGTTTCATTATCACCAAAAACGAGGTTTTTGTAGGGGTAGTGCTACCCCTACTCCCCGTGCCTACCCCCGCCACCAACCATCGAATGGGGGTTTCAGGCCAAAAGGGCCGGCACGGGGGCACGGCCCCTACCAAGAATGAAACCGCCCTGCCTTGTTAAGGGGGACTTTGAATACTCTTGTCCCCCCCTTCGTAGGGGCGGTGCCCCCGTGCCCGCCCTAGGCGCCGTGGGGATCGAGGGGCTCATCGGTAGACGGTATACTGATACTACTTTTGACGTTAAGTTGACACGAAGAAGGGCACTGCAGTGTCCTTACTCGTACCTAAACAGCATTGCCGTGTCCTTAAATTCGATCGCGACTTGTACCTAAACAGCATTGGCGTGTCGTTAAATTCGATCGCCCTACACACCGCGAAAACCAATTTTCCCGTAAAATCAAAACAGTCTACCCGCAACCAAAGCGCTACCTGTGGCAAAGTCAACTGAACCCAGCAATCCAGAGAGTCCGAGCCAACTTGCCCGCACGCCTCTGTACGACCTATCATTAGAACTCAAAGGCCGAATGGTGCCCTTTTCCGGGTGGGAGATGGCAGTACAGTACGCAGGCATCAGCAGCGAACACCAAGCAGTACGCCAGCAAGCAGGAATGTTCGACATTTCCCACATGGGAAAATTTGGTTTGAGAGGGAAACAATTAATAGAAAAATTTCAACCCCTAGTACCCTCAGACTTGAGCCGCTTGCAACCCGGTCAAGCTCAATATACAGTCTTGCTAAATGCCAAAGGCTGCATCTTAGACGACATTATTTTCTACTGCCAAGAACCAGACCCTATCACTAGCGAAGAACGTGCAGTAATCATTGTCAACGCCGCCACTCGCATCGCAGACAAAGCATGGATCACCACTCACTTAGAATTGAGCGATCTCTGTTTTACAGACATCTCCGAAGATAAAGTTTTAATTGCAATTCAAGGGCCAGAAGCTGTTAACTATCTCCAGCCTTTTGTGGAAGACAACCTTGCACCAATTAAGGCATTCGGCCACTTAGAAACAAATCTGTTGGGACAGCCGAGTTTTATCGCGAGAACTGGTTACACCGGCGAAGATGGGTTTGAAATCATGGTGGATGCCGAAGTAGGAAAAGAACTGTGGCAAAAATTGTTAGCTGCTGGCGTTTTACCCTGCGGTTTGGGTGCGAGAGATACCTTGCGTTTAGAAGCAGCAATGGCTCTTTACGGTCAAGATATCGACGACAATATCACGCCTTTAGAGGCTGGATTGGGTTGGGTAGTGCACCTCGACACCAAAGGCGATTTTATTGGGCGTGAGGTTTTGGAACAGCAGAAAGCGAGTGGAGTATCAAAGCGGTTGGTAGGGTTAGAAATGCGGGGGCGGCACATTGCGCGCCACGGCTATCCAGTAATATTTGAAGGCGAAACAGTAGGGGAAGTTACTAGCGGTACATTATCGCCTACTTTGAATCGCGCAGTAGCCCTCGCATTTGTTCCCGCAAAATTAGCGAAAATCGGTCAGCAATTAGAAGTCGAAATTCGCGGTAAAAACTATCCGGCTAATGTGGTGAAAAAACCATTTTATAAATCGCAAAACCGCCCCAGTTAAATTAGGTACAGCAGTTCTCAATCTTGGTGAGGTATGCCCTATGCCCTATGCCCTATGCCCGCTTATCAAGCGTGCACCTCATGTTACTAAGAAAGGCTATAAAGTGTAAGTGTATGTGTTCTTGTGGAACGGGCTTCTAGCCCGTTGCTCATCTTGGTCGAGAAGATTCATCTACTAGCTTAGCAAATTGTCGCAAAGTTGCAGCATAGCGATCGCCCGCCACATCCATCAAATCATTATGACCGGCCCCATCAACCCAAAAATTTAATTTCGGCTGCTTCGCCGCTGCAAACAACTCCTCTCCATGCCAAAAATGCACCACCTCATCAGCCTTACCATGAATCACCAAAACAGGCGATCGAACTTTGCCAATCTTATCAATATTCACAAACTTGTCAAAGGGTAAAAGCGGAATCCGCGTCAACACCCGAAAAGCAGAAACAAAGGAACTTTCAACCACCAAACCGCCGACTTTTTGCCGCGAAGCCAAATCAATAGTCGGCCCACCGCCCACAGAACGCCCATAAAGAATAATTTGCTTTGCAGGTATTCCCAACTGTTGGGTTAAATAACTGTAAACAGCATCAATATCACGATAAGTATTATATTCAGAAGGATTTCCCTGACTCGTGCCGTAACCTTGATAATCATAGGCAAACACAGCAAACCCGCTATCTCGAATCTCTCTGAGTAGCCACAAAATGCCGTCCAAGTCTTCCGCATTTCCGTGACTGTAAAGTATGGTATATTTAGCTTGCGGGTTAGGAAAATGAACAGTTGAAATTTTCACGCCATTAGCTGAGCTAACTTTGATAACTTCCCTGCTATCACTCTGACTAGATGGGGGAGGTTGAAAAATTAGCCGTTCTGAAAAAAAGAAACCGTAAAAACATAGAAATGCGTAAATAAAAATTATAGAGCGCATCAGTCGTTTGACAGAAAATTCTCCAAAAAGCAAGCGTTTAATATTTTTTCGGTTCCACTTAGTCATTACTAAAGGCTCATAGTTGAATAAGATTTAACTACTACTTTTTTATTGCGAGAAAAGACATGGCACTAACATACCCCGATGACCTGAAATACCTAGACACCCACGAATACATCCGACTCGAAGGTGAAATTGCCACCATCGGCATTAGTGCCTTTGCAGTTGACCAACTCGGCGATATCGTGTTTCTAGATTTGCCCGAAGTCGGTGCAGGGTTGGAAAAGGGCGAAGCTTTCGGTACAGTCGAGTCAGTAAAAGCAGTTGAAGACTTGAAAGCACCAGTTACCGGTATAGTCGTAGAACGCAATGATGACATTATAGAGTCTCCCGAAAATTTGGCGGAAGACCCCTATGGCGCTGGGTGGCTGCTGAAAGTGCGCGTTGACAATCCCAGCGAAGTCGATGACGCTTTATCGGCCCAGGCGTATCGCGAAATGGTGGAAGGCGAGTAGTTTTGAGTTGGGAGTTTTGATTGGGAATTTGGGCCTAGGGCTCGTTGATTCCTCCACAATCCGCCAGGGGTTGAAACCCCTGGCTAATAGCACAAGTCGTCTTTAGACGACTGAAATACTAACCAGTTGCGCGGGGAGTTGCGTTGACATACCTCCTCGCCCTATAAGTGCGAGGATTCCTTGACACTTCACAGCAACGTGCTACCGGAGTAGTCTTACCATCGCTCCATGTCCGTTTAGAGTCTCCCAATGCCCTATGGCGACTTTTTTGTTTTGTACGCAAGTAAAATACTTGTTTGCCTTCAGGGCCGGATTTTCCTATTGCCCTTTCGCTTCCCCTATTTCTGATCGCAACTCTGACAGGACTTTCAACCTTGCTATTTATTTCGGAGTATCTTAAATCCGGGCGGGTCTGTGACCATGTATATTTTAGCAAAGCCGTCCTTAAAGGACGGGGTTTTAGACCCAGATTCTCGATAAGTGCGCCTTAATCTACAGTCGGCGACCGACGACTTTAGCTATGAGACAGGGGTTTCAACCCCTGTCGGACTGTCGGACTGTGATAGAGGCAGAAAATCTTCCTGGTTTTCGTAGCAAAATGTTACAAACAAAGAAGCAAAAGTCTATTCAGGAGAATCCGCCTTGGTACTCTACAGCCCTCAACTTGAACCCAACCAGCAGCAAAACCTTTCCTCCATCAATGGTTTTGCTGGCCGGCACATTGGCCCGACACCCAGCGAAATCCAGCAAATGCTCAATGTTTTGGGCATTTCCAGCCTCGATGAGTTGATTGACAAAACGGTTCCTGCAGCGATTCGTATTTCTCAACCCTTACAACTTCCCGAAGCGCGAAGCGAGTACAGCGCTTTGGCAGAATTGAAAGAAATTGCTGCAAAAAATCAGGTATTTCGATCGTACATCGGCACAGGATATCACGACTGCATAACTCCCCCCGTCATCCAGCGGAATATCCTAGAAAATCCCGGCTGGTATACAGCTTACACTCCCTACCAAGCCGAAATTGCTCAAGGGCGATTGGAAGCTTTACTGAACTTCCAAACCATGATAATTGACCTCACGGGTTTGGAAATTGCCAACGCTTCCTTGCTGGATGAAGGGACAGCGGCGGCGGAAGCGATGGCGGTGAGTTACGGCGCCAGCAAAAATAAGGCAAAAGCGTTTTTTGTTTCCCAAGATTGCCACCCTCAAACTGTGGAAGTGGTGCAAACTCGGGCTAAGCCGTTGGGAATTGACGTGATTGTCGGCGACCATCAAAGCTTTGAGTTCGATCGTATAATCTTCGGCGCTCTCCTGCAATACCCCGCCACAGACGGCGCAATTTACGACTATACCGATTTTATTCGATCGGCACACGAAGTCGGCGCATTAGTCACAGTAGCCGCCGACATTTTGAGCCTTTGCTTGCTCACCCCTCCCGGCGAATTCGGCGCGGATATAGCCGTAGGAAGCACTCAGCGCTTCGGGGTGCCGATGGGATTCGGAGGGCCCCACGCCGCCTATTTCGCCACGCGAGAAGAGTTTAAACGGCAAGTTCCCGGGAGAATCGTTGGCGTTTCTAAAGATGCCAACGGCAAATCTGCTTTACGTTTGGCCTTGCAAACTCGCGAACAGCACATCCGCCGCGAAAAAGCAACCAGCAATATTTGTACTGCTCAAGTTTTGCTGGCTGTGATGGCGAGTATGTATGCTGTTTATCACGGCCCGTCTGGACTAAAAGACATTGCTGAGAAAGTATGGACTTTAACAGCACTTTTGGCATCGGGTTTAAGAAGTTTCGGATACAAAATTGGTTCTCAACCTTTCTTCGATACTTTGCGGGTAGAATTGGGAGACAAACCGCTGTCAGAACTTCTAGAAGCTGCTAAAGTACGCAAAATTAATCTCCGAGTTTTCGATGATTCGACAGTGGGAATCACTTTAGATGAAACTGTCAGCGTTGAAGATGTGCAAGAGTTGTGGGAAATTTTTGCACAGAATAAAGATTATATCAGGGCAGACGGGCAGAATGCTCTCAACATTCCGCTGGATGCCGACGCATTGAATTCCTATTTGACCTTACCAGATTTTTGCGATCGCACTAGCAGCTATCTCGCCCATCCAGTTTTCAACAGCTACCATTCAGAAACTGAACTTTTGCGCTATGTGCACCGTTTAGAAGCCAAGGATTTATCGCTAAATACATCGATGATTCCCTTGGGTTCTTGCACAATGAAACTGAATGCCACAGCAGAGATGATGCCGGTGACTTGGGCGGAATTTGGCAAGATACATCCCTTTGCGCCCCGCGATCAAACTCGCGGCTATCAAATGATGTTCGTGCAACTAGAACAGTGGCTGGCAGAAATCACCGGTTTCGCGGGAATTTCTTTGCAGCCAAATGCTGGTTCCCAAGGCGAATACGCGGGTTTGTTAGTTATTCGCCAATACCACGAACACCGAGGCGAATCTCACCGAAATATCTGTTTGATTCCCCAGTCAGCCCACGGTACAAATCCGGCTAGCGCAGTGATGGCGGGGATGAAAGTAGTTGCTGTAGAGTGCGATTCTCAGGGCAATATTGATGTCGCAGATTTACAGAAAAAAGCAGAGAAACACAAAAAAGAACTGGCGGCTTTGATGGTGACATATCCATCTACGCACGGCGTTTTTGAGGAAGAAATTAAAGAGATTTGCGAGATTGTCCACAACTGTGGCGGACAAGTTTATATGGACGGCGCAAATATGAATGCTCAAGTTGGTTTGTGCCGCCCCGGTGATTTTGGTGCTGATGTTTGTCACTTAAATTTGCACAAAACTTTCTGTATTCCCCACGGCGGCGGCGGGCCGGGAATGGGGCCGATTGGGGTAATGTCTCATTTAGTAGAATTTTTGCCCAGTCATTCTATTCTTAACAGTCAACAGTCAACAGCGGACAGTCAACAGTCAACAGTCAACAGTCAACAAACATCAGTTGGTGCTGTTTCCGCAGCGCCTTGGGGAAGTGCTAGCATTTTGACTATTTCTTGGATGTACATTCGGATGATGGGAGGATTCGGTTTAACTGAGGCGACAAAAGTAGCAATTCTTAATGCTAATTACATGGCAAAACGGTTAGAATCTTATTATCCGGTTTTGTACAAAGGGAAAGCTGGTTTGGTGGCGCATGAGTGTATTCTAGATTTGCGATCGCTCAAAAAATCTGCGACTATTGAAGTAGAAGATATCGCTAAACGGTTGATGGATTACGGCTATCACGCGCCGACGGTTTCTTGGCCGGTTGCTGGTACGGTAATGGTGGAACCGACGGAAAGCGAATCGAAGCAGGAATTAGACCGTTTTTGCGATGCGATGATTGCGATTCGAGGCGAAATTGCGGAGATTGAAAAAGGTAATGTTGACGCGCAAAATAATGTCTTGAAAAATGCGCCTCACACCGCAGAATCTCTGATGGTTGATGAGTGGAATCGTCCTTATACTCGCTCGCAAGCGGCTTATCCGGCACCTTGGACTCGCGAACATAAGTTTTGGCCGGCGGTGGGGCGGATAGATAATGCGTTTGGCGATCGTAATTTTGTCTGTTCTTGTTTGCCAATGGAGGCTTACACTTAAGATTGTAATCCATGTAAATCTCGTTTATATCTGAGTCTAGATCCCCCTAAATCCCCCTTAAGAAGGGGGACTTTGAGAACGCTTCCAGTCCCCCCTTGTAGGGGCGGTGCCCCCGTGCCCGCCCTCTTGGCTAGGGGGGATATCCGGGTTTGATAGATGCCGAATATCTAGGTAAAAAAACCCGGTTTCTCAACCTCACCTCTCTCTTCTCTTCCTCTGTGCCCTCTGTGGCCTCTGCGGTTAAATCATTCCGAAACAACCGTAAACGATATCATCCAAAGCCTCAACAAAAATTCCACCATCTCAGCTATAATCAAAACCATCCTCTCCATTCCCACAAACCCGCCATGAAACGCTGGCCCGACGGACAACAACTACACGACGGCAAATACATCATCGAAGAATACCTAGGTGGCGGCGGATACGGTGAAACCTACCGCGCTCAAAATCGCCCAGAAGGTAAGTCCGTTGCCATAAAAACTCTGAATATTTTCCAACAATTACAGCCAAATTTTGCCAAAACACAAGGTAAGTTTGTCAACGAAGCACTATCTTTAGCCAAGTGTCGTCACCCTCATATTGTCGAAGTTTATGAAGTGTTTCTAGAGGGTGATTTATGGTGCATGGTGATGGAGTTAATCGATGGGATTGATTTGTATACCCATATCAGAGAAAAGGGCAGTTTCTCCGAAGCCAAAGCTTTGTCAATAATTCAGCAATTAGGAGATGCCCTGAGTTGCGTACACAAGCAAAACCTGACTCACCGCGATGTTAAACCCGAAAATATCATGCTCAGAAAGAGCGGTATGTCAGCAGTTTTAATTGATTTTGGTTTAGCGCGACAGGCTAATTCATCGGGCAAGTTAATGACTAATAGTGTTACGGGAACCGATTTTTACGCACCAATTGAACTTGCGGAAAAACGCCCTCAACTTGGCCCTTATACTGATGTTTATTCTTTGGCGGCGACGCTGTATAATATGCTAACCGATCAGAAACCGATTCAATCGCCTGGTAGAAAGGTAATAGACGCTTTAATTGCGCCAAAACTATATAATGCTCAGATTAGCGACAGGGTGAATGCGGCGATTATCAAAGGGATGGAATTGGAACCGCAAAATCGCCCGCAGTCGGTGCAGGAATGGTTGGATTTGCTGATACCGAAACCAGTGGTATTGCCATTACCAGAAATTAGCCCTCAGCCAGCACAAAAATCTTTTGAAACGCCGCTGCCAAAACCAGCGCCTCCTGAGACTACGCGCGTAGTTTCAGCCGTGGGAATGGATTATACAAACTTGCGGAATTTATTGGCAGCTAAAAAGTGGCAAGAAGCGGATCGAGAAACGCGGAGAGTGATGTGGAAGGTGGCGGGTAGGGAGAAAGAAAGATACCTGGATATAAGTAGTATTGATAAATTTCCCTGCGAGGACTTGCGAATCATTGACCAACTTTGGGTACAATATTCTAATGGGCGCTTCGGCTTTAGCGTGCAGAAGCGCATCTTTCAAAGTGTGAGGGGAACTAGGCAATATGATGAGAAAATATGGGAAGCTTTTGGCTATCGGGTAGGCTGGATAAAAAATTACTCATGGCTGTGCTACAGTGACATCTATTTTTCAGAGCAAGAGAACGCACCGATAGCTCACCTCCCTCTGGGTGTGTTAGTGTACGAGTGTGATGCTGGTTATATACAGATCCAACAGTGGATGGGGTCTCTTCTCTCGCGTCGAGACTTGTAGACTGTAACATCTAAGCGTTTCAGGATTTCATAAATATTTATAACAAAGCCCAAAATCACAAAGCCATGCCCAGTCTAGGTTTCCGACGGAGTTGTCGGGACATAACGAGCAAATAATCAAAGTAAAATCAATCTCCGAAACCGGGTTTCTGCGATAATTTACGCATCATCACCCAGATTCAGGAAGAAACCCGGTTTCTACCTCCCCACCAACAGCCTCCAAACTCCATAAGCACCGCGCAAAATCTAAGAAACCGGGTTTCTACGAGTATCTAAACATCCTCACGCCCGATTTAGGAAGAAACCCGGTTTCTGAGCACCATGCTACATCCAAGAAACCGGGTTTTTACTTGATCTGTCGGTGGGAACGAAATATTGTCGTAAAAAACCAGGTTTCTGAGCTTACGCACTTCGACTAAAGAAACCAGTTTTTCACTTGATCTGTCGGTGGGAACGAAATATTGTCATAAAAAACCAGGTTTCTGAGTCAATCTCAAGGAGTAAGCTGTTGTGCATTTAAATCGTCCTCAGCATCCGAGTGTGTTAGGGGACAAATACAACTCTCCTGTCCCAGCCACTGCGATCCTACTTCATGCAGGGCTGCCATCACCGGTTGAATTTGGCGACCCTTGGGCGTGAGGGAATATTCTACACGGGGCGGAATCTCGGCATAAACACGCCGATCGACTAACCCTTGAGATTCTAACTCTCGTAGGCGTTGGGTGAGGGTTTTGGTGCTGATGCCAGGAAGTGCCGCGAGTAATTCGTGGGGACGGCGATCGCCTCCAAACAGTTCGCGTAGAACCAATATTGACCATTTATTGTCCAACAAGTCTAGCACAAATTGAATCGGACATTTAACCTCTACGCACTGACTCGCTTCCACCATAAACTCCCTGCACAGTTGCCTTCACGATAATTTCCATATTTCTTTAGAAATGGCTCAAGCGTCCTATTGGCTTCAATGCTTTACCTAAAGTAACTATAGGATACCACTGGTAACTGACTTGTGGGCGATCGCGGATTAAGGCAATGTGGTGCACAGTCATCAATTCCGAACAATCCACTCTCCACTCCTATGGTCAGTTCAATTAGTAAATCGGAGTCTGCTGGTCTCCCATCCAGCATTAAAGCACCTGTTCAAGAAACTCTGTTAACACCCCGCTTTTACACCACCAATTTTGATGCCGTTGCCGAAATGGATCTGTCCGGGCAACAAGCGGAATTAGAAGCAGTTGTAGCAGAATTGCGCGCGGACTATAACCGCCACCATTTTGTTCGCAATCAAGAGTTTGAGCAATGCTGGGACAAGATTGATGGCGAAACGCGAAAGGCATTTATTGACTTTCTAGAGCGATCCTGTACCTCGGAATTTTCGGGTTTTCTGTTGTTCAAAGAACTCTCCCGCAAACTTAAGAATCGCCAACCCTTGTTATCGGAAGCCTTTAGCTTACTGGCACGGGATGAAGCCCGTCATGCCGGTTTCTTGAATAAGGCGATGGCAGATTTTGGGTTGTCTCTCGATCTGGGCTATTTAACAAAAAATCGTACCTACACATTCTTCCCTCCTGAATGGGTAATTTATACTGTTTATCTGTCGGAAAAAATTGGCTACTGGCGCTATATTTTGGTGTATCGCCATCTCGAACAACATCCAGAACATCAAATTTATCCCCTGTTTCGCTACTTCGAGAATTGGTGCCAAGATGAAAATCGGCATGGGGATTTCTTTAAGGCTTTGTTGCGATCGCAGCCTAAGCTTTGGAATAACTGGAAGGCAAGACTCTGGGCGCGCTTTTTCCTACTGACGGTGTTTGCCACGCACACAATGACGGTGTTGGAACGCTCCACATTTTATGACTCCATCGGGATCGACCCCGACGAATATAACAAGCAGGTGATTCATCACACCAATGAAACAGCAAAACGGGCGTTTCCCAGTATTTTAGATACCCACCATCCAGAATTCTTTCCCCGTTTGGATCGATGCGCGATCGCCAATCAGAAGCTAGCAGAAATCTCAAGTAACCAGCGCCCTGCCGCCATCCAATTTTGCCAAAAATTACCCTGGATTGCTGTGATTGTCTGGCAGTTGTTGCGCCTTTATTTACTGCCCTCGATTAATGCTGAATCGTCCAGAACCGCTATTAATTAGGAGATATTGCCATGACTAATCTATCCACACGCCTCCGAGAAGGCACGATGCAATCCCACACCACAGCCGAAAATACGGCATTTATGAAATGCTTTATCAAAGGCATTGTGGAACGGGAACCTTTGCGTAAACTATTTGCCGATCTATACTTTGTTTACAGCGCCTTAGAAACGGCTTTGCAGAGCCATGTCAACCACCCGATTATCGGAACCCTCTATTTCCCTGAGTTAAATCGCACTGAGAATCTGGCTTGCGATCTAGCTTTTTATTACGGTGAAAATTGGCTGGAGGAAATTACGGCTTCGCCAGCGGGTTGTGTGTATCGCGATCGCATTCAAACCCTCTCAAAAACCGATCCAGTCCTGCTGATTGCCCATGCCTACACCCGCTACATGGGTGATTTATCCGGCGGACAAAGCTTGAAAAACGTGATTCGATCGGCGTTGTCTCTGCCGCCGGATCAAGGAACAAATTTCTATGAATTTTCCCAAATCTCAACACCAGAAGCAAGGCGAGTATTTAAGGAACGCTATCGCCAAACCTTTGATGAGTTTCCGGTGGAGGCTGACACGATCGAGCGAATTGTCGCCGAAGCAAATACGGCATTTACCCTTAACCAGGATGTAATGCACGAACTCGAAGCCGATGTAAAAGCGGCGATTGGAGATCATACCTTTGATTTGCTGACTCGGCAAGATCGCCCCGGTAGCACAGAAGGCCGCAGCCCTCATGCCAAGCGAGAATCTGTCGCGAAATAACTCGCCCCACGAAAACAAGATCGATCGTATCTCTAAAATATGCCGGGGTTCTGAATCTACAAAAACAAAGAAGGACACATCAGTTAATGAAACAGTTATCACAAACGGTTGAATTTGATGCTGCATTGTTGAATAAATACAACCAGCCTTTACCTCGCTATACCAGCTATCCACCCGCCACAGAATTAAGCACTGACTTCGATCGCAACGCATTTAAAACCGCGATCGCCATCGGCAATCACAAACAAACCCCCTTATCGCTTTACTGCCACATCCCATTTTGTGAAACCCCCTGTTATTTCTGCGGCTGCAATACCATCATTACCCAGCGCAAGGAGGTGGTAGAACCCTATTTAGGCTATCTCGATCGCCAAATTCGCCAAGTTGCCAGTTTGGTGGATGCCGATCGGCTGGTGCATCAGTTGCACTGGGGCGGCGGCACACCCAACTATCTCGATCGCAGTCAGGTAGAGTTTCTCTGGAACCAGTTAAATCGATATTTTCGGTTCGATGACGCGGCAGAAATATCGATCGAAGTCAATCCTAGCTATATCGATCGCGAATATATTCTATTTTTGCGACAATTAGGATTCAATCGGATTAGTTTTGGCATTCAAGACTTTAATCCCATTGTGCAGCAAGCTATCAATCGGGTGCAGCCGGAAGCGATGTTGTTTGATGTGATGGATTGGATGCGGGAAGCTGGGTTTGAAAGTGTCAATGTGGATTTGATTTACGGCTTACCTTTCCAGACACAAGCCACATTCCAGGAAACGGTAAAGAAGACCTTGCAATTAAATCCCGATCGCATTGCCGTCTTTAATTTTGCCTATGTTCCCTGGCTCAAACCGGTTCAGAAACGAATGCCGGAGTCTGCTTTGCCGACCGCTGGCGAAAAGCTGAAAATTCTGCAAAGTACGATCGCCCAACTGACGCAAAATGGCTATGTGTTTATTGGCATGGATCACTTTGCCAAGCCTAATGATGAACTGGCGATCGCGCAACAAGCTGGGCAACTACATCGTAATTTTCAGGGTTATACCACTAAGCCCGAATCAGATCTGTTGGGCTTTGGCATGACTTCCATCAGTATGTTGCAGGATGTGTATACCCAAAACCACAAGCGATTGAAAGACTTTTATCGGGCGATCGATGGGAATGAATTACCCATCGAAAAAGGCGTTCGACTGAGCCAGGACGATCTGATTCGGCGGACAGTAATCATGGAATTAATGTGTCAATTCCAACTGTCGGTGCAAGATTTGGAAGAAAAATACCATCTCGGCTTCGATCTCGATTTCAATGACTATTTTGCTCATATTTTGCCACAACTAGATCCCTTAGAAACCGATGGGTTAATCAAACGTTGGGGCGATGGCATTGAAGTAACGGCGATCGGGCGATTGCTAATTCGCAATATTGCATCCGTGTTTGATGCTTACCTCCGCGATCGTACAGGCGATCGTACAACCAAAACCTTTTCCAAAGCCATTTGAAATTTTGTAATGCAAACAACTCCCACTCGAGTTCCGCTGGATTGGACTGCGGTCTTCTTTTTCACGACTATTCATGCCCTCGCCCTCTTAGCCCCCTGGTGCTTCTCCTGGTCTGCCTTGGGTATGACCCTATTTTTGCATTGGTTATTTGGCAGTATTGGCATTTGTTTGGGCTATCACCGCCTATTGAGCCATCGCAGTTTTCAGGTTCCTAAATGGCTGGAATATGCGATCGCCCTGATCGGTACATTTGCTCTACAAGGAGGGCCAATTTTCTGGGTGGCGGGTCATCGGCTACACCACGCCTATACCGAGGATGTCGATAAAGATCCTTACTCAGCCCGTCGGGGGTTCTGGTGGAGCCATATGCTGTGGATTTTCTACCCGCATTCAGAATTCTTTGATTATGAACAGTACCAGCGGTTTGCCCCCGATCTGACACGCGATCGATTTTATTGCTGGCTGAATCGAAACTTTTTGCTGCTGCAAATCCCCTTGGGGCTACTGCTGTATGCACTGGGGGGATGGTCATTTGTCATCTGGGGTATGTTTGTCCGATCTGTTTTACTCTGGCATAGCACTTGGTTTATTAACTCGGTCACTCACCTGTGGGGATACCGTACCTTTGACACAAACGACAACTCCCGCAATCTTTGGTGGGCGGCTATTCTCACTTATGGCGAAGGTTGGCACAATAACCACCACGCCCATCCTAACGTTGCCAAAGCAGGCTGGCGCTGGTGGGAGTACGATCCTACCTGGTGGGCAATTTGGCTGTTAAAGAAATTAGGTGTCGCCCGAAAAGTGGTGATGCCACCGGCTCAAAATGGCACACCTTAGAATCACCCACAGGATTTACGCATGAGAGACCAAAAACCCGGTTTCTGCGTCAATATCTCAAAGGAATATCGACGATTTTTCAGAGAAACCGGGTTTTTTGCGTAAGTCCTAATCAAAATATAGGAGATCGAGCTGAAGCCATGTCTACAGTCACTACACCCTCCACTTCTGTTTACGGCCCAGTCCAATCATGGCGCTTTGGGCGATCGCTAGGAATTGATCCGATCGGGCCAGATTCTACTTGCTCATTTAACTGTGTGTATTGCCAGTTAGGTGAGATTGAGCACCAGAGTTGCAACCGCCAAATTTTTGTCCCGACTCAGAAAATTCAACAGGATCTGCAATCCTTCCCTGTCGGCGATGTGAACACCATCACCCTCAGCGGTAGCGGTGAGCCAACTCTGGCGCTGAATTTAGGCGAAATTCTGCTTATGGCGAAGCAAATGACCGGGAAGTTGGTTGGGGTATTGACCAACGGCAGTTTGCTGGGCGATCGCGCGGTGTGTGAGGAACTGGCGATCGCCGATTGGGTAGCTGTCAAAGTTGATGCCATTGCTGCTGAATCATTCTGTCGCATCAATCGCCCCATGCCAACCATCAACCTCCAGGACATTTGGGCCGGTCTCCTCCAATTTCGCCAACTCTATTCAGGACACCTGGCAATTCAGACGATGCTACTCACCGACTGGAACGAACAGGATCGGGCAGAGTACATCCGCCGGATGCAAGCATTATTGCCGGACGAAATCCAACTCAACACGCCGACGCGACTTTGCCCGCTAACGCACCAGCTAGAAGCACGAGGGAACGATCCGCCCAATGCCTGTTTATATCCGACAAGGCAACTGAAGCAAGTCAAGGCTGAAGTGCTACAGGTTTTTGGCGATCGCATTGAACGTGTCACAGGAATTCCAGTGCGTTACCCATTATTAAAACCAGAGGCGGAGAAGCGATGAAACCTCAGAAAACAAACCCATATTTTCAGCTTTTAGAAATTCCCCCTGGCTATCTCAACATCATGGGATATATAGACGAGTCGGAAGTGAATGGGCCCGGTTGTCGAGCCGTGATCTGGGTGCAAGGATGTCTGCGGGAGTGTCCAGGCTGCTTTAATCCGGCTTCCTGGTTTTTTGAGATTAATCAATTAATTGCGGTTGATGTTCTTGCTCAGCAGATTCTCAGCAATCCTCGCAATCGGGGTGTCACTTTTTCGGGCGGAGAACCTTTTTGGCAAGCTCCAGCCTTGGCAGATTTGGCACGCCAAGTCAAAGCAGCAGGATTAAATGTCATGTCGTTTACTGGCTTCACGTTAGAACAATTGCGATCGCAACAAGGGCCCGCCGGTGTTGAGGAGTTGCTGGAACAACTCGATATTTTAATCGATGGTGCTTATGTGCAGTCTTTGGCAGTCCACTCACCCGATTCTCTCGTTTCTTCCAGCAACCAGCGCGTCCATCTTTTCAATCCTGCTTTTGAGGCTCAACTCACTTGGGCGAGCGATCAGATGGAGATCCATATTCTCAAAGATGGCAGTCGGATTTTCACAGGCTACCGGGGTCAAATGAATCTGGCTGACTCGGAGTTATGAACCCGATCGCATTAAGCATCGAGCATCCAAGCAATACACTTTTGCATTTGATTGCTCATTGTTTGTCGATCGGCATTATACCTGCGGCCGTGTCCCGGCAACACCCATTCAAACGAGTAATTAGCCAACTTCTGCATAGATTTGATTTGTTCTGGCCAAGAATACCAACAGACATCGTGAAAGCCAACTAGCTGCTGCAAACTTTCCGACCAAGCAAGATGATCGCCGGTGAACAAAAACTTGTTATTGTAAAGCAAAACTGTGTGACCTTTCGTGTGACCTGGCACAGATATAATCAACAAATCATCTGCTAGTTGATACGGTTCGGTGGGCGACAATTGCATTTCTACACGGCAAGTATCAGCGTTAATTTCGTCATAATGAATGATGCGATCGCACCCAAAATGATCGTGGTATTGTTGATGATCTGCCACATCATCGCGGTGAGTCAAGTACATATAGCGAATGCCACCCATTGCTTCTATGTTTTTGACTAGCGGCGGCACAAAACGGGGAGAATCAACTAAAATATTGCCATCAGGCCGGACAATTAAATAGCTCGCTGCGGCGTAGGATTTCTCTGAGTGGTAGCCGCAGTGATAGACATTTTCTGCTATGAGTGCGGGTAACAGTTGCTGGGCTTCTTTGATCCTTTTGGGTTTTTCTACAGTCCCGATCGAACTTGTGGGACAAGACAAAAGAGCCGCGAGCGATCGCATTTCTTCAGTTTCATTAGTTGGCTGGTGGTAAACCGCAGACTGTTCTCCCGCTTGACCAAATACTTCAGGTGCCATCCACCGACAAGTATCACAGTCAATGCAGGTACTGTCTACATAAAAGTTACCGTTAATATTTTCAGCACGCCTCCGATTAATGTTAGCCATTTTTCTACCTGTTAATAAGCCATATAAATTATGGTAACTTACTATAATGAGTACCCCCGACATCCCGCCGGGGTTTAGACCCGTCTCACAGACCAAGCCGATTAAAACTCACCTTTGGCACCAATCTCAAGAACGGGCTCTCCGGCCCGTTCCACAAGAGATAAATTTTCTTGTGGAACAGGCATCTTGCCTGTTCCTAAAAGGCTAATTGAGAATGGTGCAAGATCTAAGCTAAAACTCACATCTTACACCAATCTCAAGAACGGGCTCTCCGGCCCGTTCCACAAGAGATAAATTTTCTTGTGGAAC
>NZ_JAUBTU010000013.1:0-25596 GCF_036705085.1 Microcoleus sp. B6-A1 | reverse complement strand
CAAGAGATAAATTTTCTTGTGGAACAGGCATCTTGCCTGTTCATAAAATCCTAATTGAGAATGGTGCAATATCTAAGCTAAAACTCACATCTTACACCAATCTCAAGAACGGGCTCTCCGGCCCGTTCCACAAAGAGTAGATTTTCTTGTGGAACAGGCATCTTGCCTGTTCCTAAAATGCTAATTGAGAATGGTGCAAGATCTAAGTTTCAATCAACAATTCTACCGCTCCTGATCCGCTGGAAAAGCACCCGCTTTCACCGCCACAGTAACAGGTTGTCCGCCGCGGCTCAATTCAAGCTGCAGATCGCTGCCCACTGTACTTTTCTCGACAATTTGCTGTACGCTGCCAGCATCAGTTACTTCTGCACCATTGATTTTCTTGATCACATCGGCAACGCGAACTCCAGCTTGTGCCGCCGGAGAATTTTTCGCAACTCCCAAAACTAACACACCTTTATCTTCAGTCAGCCTCAATTTGGTGTTGGGATTTTGATTAAATTCTTTCTTGATTTCGGGAGTAATGCTCAACATCCGAACGCCGAGATAAGGATGTTCGGCTTTTCCTGCTGTTACTAATTGCTCGGCAATTTGTTGTGCTCGATCGATCGGAATAGCAAAACCCAATCCTTGAGCGCCTTGAATAATCGCCGTATTCATGCCGATAACTTGACCGCGCTGGTTCAGCAGCGGGCCACCAGAATTACCAGGATTGATCGCAGCGTCGGTTTGAATAAAGCTGACGCGCTTGTCAGGAACACCGACATCGGCGCTAGAACGGCCTGTAGCGCTAATAATTCCCACAGTCACAGTATTATCCAAACCGAGGGGATTGCCGATCGCGATCGCCCATTCTCCCGGCTCTAATTCTTCAGATTTGCCCAAACTCACCACAGGCAAATTGGTAGCTTCAATTTTAACAACAGCCACATCAGTAACTGTATCTACGCCTAAAACTTTGCCGACAAATTCACGGCCATCCTTCAGTTTTACCGTCACCGTATCTGCCCGGTCAACGACGTGAGCGTTAGTCAAAATGCGACCGTCGGAACCAAAAATAAAACCCGAACCAGAACCCCGTTCTACTCGATTTCCCGGTGCAATCGGAGATTCGGAACCGAAGAAGCGGCGGAATTGCTCAGGTATCTCATCTGGAACTTGGTTCGTCACGGTGCGAGAAGAATTAATCCGCACTACCGCCGGGCCGACTTCCTGCACAACTTTAGTAACAAAATTAGAGTCTTGAGAAGGCAGTATATTCGCAGGCAATGCTGAGATTGGCGCTGTAGTTGAAGGTTCAGCTTGAATGGCGTTAGAACTTCCAGGAACTCCAGAAGTTAGGGCGTTGCACCCAACAGTTGCGGTGGAGCCGAGCAAAATGAGGGATAAAAAAGCCAGTTTTTTCGGCAAAGAAGAACGGCGAGAACGCACAGTTGTAGCAGGCATATTTTTAGTTGACATAGTATTGAGTTGGTGGGAGTTAGAGGGAGAGTTATAATTAGGATTTTGCATTTTTAGCACCTACTGTAATTAAATTAGAACTAAAGGTTCTTTAATTTTAATTCAAGCATTTATGAGTTCTGCTTGACTGGTGGGGTTTACCCTACAAGCTGGGGTAGAAACCGGACAGTCGTAGGCAAATTGTTTGTGGATTCGAGCTTTTGAGTGCGATCGAACTGGGTCGGCACTGGCGAATTGCTGTCTGAGTGCGATAATATAAACTACGGTAGCCAGCTCGCATATTCCGTATTTCCCGCGAACTTTTCACAGGATTGATATCCGAAGTCATTCGATTTTAGATTTTAGATTTTAGATTTTGGATTGACCACACCGATAAATTCGGGGGCTTGAGGATTTTAGATTTTAGATTTTGGATTGATTCCACGGATAAATCACGTGGCGAGTACCATCAATAAATTCTTGGTCAAAAATAATCCTGGACTCAACAAAACCAGGTTTCTACGCAAAATCTTTGTTGGGAGCGATCGACGTTAACGTAGAAACGAAGTTTTTGACCGCGCCTGTATCCAGGAAGGATCGCAGCTAAAGCACCGGAAAGCCTCACCCTAAAGCAGGAAGTAAAAAACCTGTAATATCGTTTTCGGTTGTATCGGAATGATTTAACCGCAGAGGGCGCAGAGAACGCAGAGGGAGAGAATACAGAGAGGAATAATTCCGATGCTACCGGATTTGATATAAAGCCTCAAGCTAAAGTACCAATTAAACCTAAGTCAATCGATTTTAGATTTTAGATTTTAGATTTTAGAATTGAAGCATTGACTTGCGCGAGATAAGTTCGGGGGCTTGTATCCTGGATGCTTTCGGTCACAATAGCCTGCAAAAACTCTTTTGAAATCTAAAATTTGAACCTATGGAGGAATTTTATTGCTCCATAGGTTCAATGGAACTAACCGAATCAATTTCCCTCGACTTGTTCCTCGAACTTTCCAAAACATCAACAGTATTCTTAATAAAACCAGCCATCGGCACAGCAACTAACAAACCTGCTATTCCTGCCACCTTAACCCCCACCAGCAGCGCCACTAAAATCCACACAGGATTGAGACCTATAAAACCGCCTAATAACCGAGGAGCAACCCCGCTTTCAATTATTTGCTCAATTACTGTAGCGACAGCTAAAACTGTGACGCCGAGCCAAAAGTTGTTTAATGTGATCAGCAAACTGACAATGCAAATACTGAAAGGTGCTCCGAAGGGAATCATAGTCATTACACCGACACCCAAACCAAACAGAAGTCCGAAGGGAACTCGCATAATTAAAAAAGCAACAGTGATAGACAATCCCATCAAGCCCGCCAAAGTTGCTTGCCCGACGAAGTAGTTGTGGAAGCTTCGCGCCAGCAACTCTCGCAATTGAAGGCTATGCTTGGAGGGAAACCATTTAAACAATCCTTCCCATACGCGATCGCCGTGCAAGAGCAAGTAGAATGTCACGACTATTGTGAGGAGGAAATTCAACAGACTGTCTGCAGCACCCAAGCCAAATTTGAGAATTTCGCCAGTGAGAGACTGCAATTGAGATGAAAGTCGATCGCTCAATTGGGTAGTCAAACCGCTAACATCAATGCGGAGATTGCGATTTTCGGCCCAATTGTGGAATGCTTCAATCTGTTCTGTGCCAGAAACTATCCAAGTCGGCAGTCGGGTGGCAAGTTCAGTAATTTGGTTTAGCAGAATGGGGGCTAGAGTCAGACCTAAAACCACCAATAGCAGTAAAGTCAAAAACAATACCGACAAAACTGCTCGATCGCGCTTCAAGCCGTATCTGTGCAGAAAGCGCACTGGATAATCTAGCAAAAAAGACAGCACTGTAGCCACTACCAAAACTGTAATCAGGGCGCGAAAATATTCAAAGACTAGGAGGGCTAACCAGCAGTTGAGTACCGCTAGGGGAAATACCAGTCCGTAAGTCCACCACTGCGGCAGTTGAGTGAAACGTCTCATCTAAGTTAACCGAGTTAAAATTTGAGATGCAAGATGTGAGATTGACGCTGCTATTTGCCGTTCTCGCTTAAACATTTTAGGGTGCATTTAATTTATACCCGACTGCTGAAAATTCGCAGTAGCTCGACCCCCAGCGGAAATTGGGTTGCTGGCAGGCACTGCCTGCCACAACCATGTTATATCGTTTCCGCTGCTATGGATATATCACCTGCGAAACAAATATTTGTTGCTGTTGACCGGGCAGCAGTTTGCAGCGCACGATTCAACCTTTTTCCCCGTACCGTTCGAGAGCTAATTGAATTAAACGGTCTACTAATTCAGGGAAAGAAATGCCGTCTGCGGCCCACATTTGCGGATACATACTGGTAGCTGTAAAGCCGGGAAAAGTGTTGATTTCGTTAATCAAAACTTCTCCGGTTGATTCAATGTAGAAAAAGTCTACTCGCGCTAAACCTGCCGCGTCTATAGCCAAAAATGCTTGTACTGCCATTTCTTGGATTTGCGAGACGATCGCACCGCTGACTTTTGCCGGGATTGAGCAGTCGGCTTGTCCCTGGGTATATTTAGTTTCGTAGTCGTAGAAATCGCTTTGAAAAGTAATTTCTCCCACGGTTGAAGCTTGGGGATTATCGTTACCTAAAACTGCACATTCTAATTCTCTAGCAACCACACCCGCTTCGACAATTATCCGCCGATCGTAGCTAGCGGCGCTGTCGAGGGCTGCTTCTAACTCAGCGCGCGATCGAGCTTTAGAAATTCCCACAGACGAGCCCAAATTGGCCGGTTTCACAAAGCAAGGATAGCCCAAAGCTGCTTCAATTTTATCACAGAGTTTAGGGAAAACGCAAGGATTAGACCAGATTTCGGAACGGTTGACAGCGATGTATTTTACCTGTGGCAAACCAGCTTGAGCAAAAGCCATTTTCATGGCAATTTTATCCATTCCCAGCGCCGAACCTAAAACCCCCGAACCGACAAAAGGAACTTGCATTAATTTCAGCAACCCTTGCACCGTACCATCTTCACCGTTTGGGCCGTGCAAAACAGGGAACCAAACATCTACGGCATTAAAATTAGGAAACTGTCCAGCGGGAGAGTCGTTTTGTGCTGTTTGTTCCTCTATTTCCAGAGGTTTTCCGGTGGCTAAGACTTCTTGAGGTAATGTTCCCGACAGCCAGCGGCCGTTTTTTTGGATGTAAAAGGGCAGAACTTCGTATTTAGAGGCATTTTCGTCAGCAGCGAGGGCACGGGCGATCGCCCGCGCCGAACTAATTGAGACTTCGTGTTCGCCCGATCGCCCCCCGAACAATAGCCCGATCCGCATCATTGTCATTTTCCACTACTCCTAGGACTTTTCGACAAATATACACGCAGAGAGCGCAACTAAGGCACATACGAACCGCTTTAAGACTACTTATCTCCTCCCTTCCACTCTTCCTCTGTGTCCTCTGCGCTCTCTGCGGTAAAAAAAATTACATCTTCTTAGAAGAGTTCACCAGTAAGCCGTCCCTATCTCATTCCGGTGCTATTTAAAGCATTTCTCCCGTCAAACTAAAAGCGCGAATATCTGTAATTTTAACCCGCACAATTTTACCCGCCAATTCAGCAATATCGCCCTTAAAAAATGTGAGACGATTGCCGCGAGTTCGCCCCATCACCTGAGTTGGATCTTTGAGATTCTGGACTTCCACCAAAACCTCTTCAGTGCGTCCGAAATAGCGCTGCGATCGTTCCATCGCCGTTGTTGTCACCACATGATTGATTCGTTGCAGGCGATCGGCTTTCACCTCCTCACTCAACTGATTTTCCCACAAAGCCGCAGGCGTCCCAGGGCGAGGCGAATAAGCCGCAGTATTCACCAAATCGAAACCAACCTCTTCGATCAACTTCAAAGTCTTCTCAAACTGTGCTTCCGTCTCCCCAGGAAAACCGACAATCGCGTCCGCAGTAATCGAAGCATCCGGCATATAACGGCGAATTGTATCAATGATCCGGCGGTATTTTTCCTGAGTATAACCCCGCGACATCGCCTTCAAAATATCATTATCTCCCGACTGAAAAGGAATGTGAAAATGTTCGCAAACCTGCGGTAATTCAGCACAAGCCTTAATCAATCTTTCCGTAAAATAGCGCGGGTGGCTAGTAGCAAATCTGAGGCGATCGACACCAGGCACATCCTGCAAAAAATAAAGCAAATCCGTCAAAGTATGCTGGTTGCTGCCGTCCGGTTTTGTCCCCGGCAAATCGCGCCCGTAAGCATCAATATTTTGCCCCAACAAAGTTACTTCCTTGTAACCTTGACGGCCCAAATCCTCCATTTCCGCGCGAATAGCCTCCGGCATTCGCGACTGTTCAACCCCGCGAACATTCGGGACAACACAATAAGTGCAGCGTTCATTGCAGCCGTAAATTACATTCACCCAAGCAGTCACCTTACTATCGCGGCGCGGCTTAGTAATATCCTCCATAATTTCCACAGCTTCAGTCGCCACAACTTGATTGCCCTCAAAAACTTGTTCGAGTAAATCTTCAAGTCGGTTAGCGTGTTGCGGCCCCATTACTAAGTCTAATTCCGGCACTCTCCGCAGCAGCGCTTCACCTTCCTGCTGCGCCACGCATCCAGCTACAATTAAAGTTAAACCCGGTTCTTGGCGCTTGCGATGAGCTTGCCTTCCTAGGTTAGAATAAACTCTTTGTTCGGCATTGTCGCGAATCGTGCAAGTATTGTAGAGAATCAAGCTAGCTTCGTTCGGGTCTTCCGAGAACTCAAAGCCCATATTTTCCAGAATGCCGGCCATCCGTTCCGAGTCGGCTTTATTCATCTGGCATCCGAAAGTAGTGATGTGATAGCGGCGGGGTTTAACGGTCATGGCGAATTGCAGGCAAATAAAAAATATAGGTTTTCAACCTTAACACTTTATTATAACACTTCTGTGTTAAATGACATACGTCTGGTAATTGGGAATTTTAATAATTATAGGGTGTGCAATGCGCCCCTTATCGCTACAAATATTTTTAGATACCGACAAAATCTGCGAAGTCGGGTATCTGGCTATTCTGTTTTTTTAGTGAGATAAAAACTGTAAAATTGTTTTGGCAATACCTTGTGCCGCCAAATAAGGAACCCCATTGCCAACAGTTTTAAACATATTAGTCAACGTCATCTTGGGCGGCAGTGCAAAATCTTTTGGTAGTGACTGAATAGCCAGTGTTTCTGCAACAGAAAGCCGGCGAAGTTTGTAAGGGTGCAAGTGAACTTCGTTATTGCCGTAACAAGCTGTTGGCGAATAACGCCATCGGTGCAATCGCTTGAAAGATTTTTTTGAATCATCTCCTTCATCAACGGAAGCAAACCGCTTAATGCCTGCTTTGGGTTGAAAATAGTGTTTGGCATTGGGATGGTTGAGAACGTCATTTTTTTGGAACCAAAATTCTACCGTTAAATCTTGGGGAATGCCATCAGGACAAGGCAAGAAACCATCACCTGCAAAGGCATTTCTATCAGGCCAAGGATGAGAAAAAGTTTCTGATTTGGGATATAATATTTGACTTTGCCAAGGAAATAAACTTTCGGATAACATTTGGCTTTTTTCCTCTAGGGAAATGCCCAGATTTTTGACAAGGTTTTTTCTAAGCCCAATCAAAATAATTCTATCCCTATCTTGCGGGACACCGTATTCTATCGCATTAATTAAACGTTCGGCAAAAACGTATCCCGAATCAGCCAACTGATTTTTGAGTGCGTCGTAAAAAGCTTTATGTTTTTTGGTTCTCCACAAACCTTTGACATTTTCAAATAAAAAGAAATCTGGCTGCTGCTGACAAATCAATTCAATGTAGGAAGCTGAAAGTTGACCTTTATCTCCTTCCCCACCCCGGTTTTTGCCACCAATAGAAAAGTCAGGACAAGGCGGCCCCGCGATAAATCCTACAATATCGTGATGCTTGCGGGCATCCTGCATCAATTCCCGCAGGCGAAAAGCTGGTTCTCCCCCTACAAGTCGAGTTACATCTGCTTCCTCTCCTTCCCAATATCCGTATTCTGGCTGTGGTAAATTCAGGCACTGCCGAGAATAGCGGTATGCTTGCATGAAAGGTGGGAAAATTTCATTGACATACGCTACATTAAAGCCGATCGACTCAAAGCCCAGATCGAGCAAGCCAGAACCCGAAAAAAATGAGAAAATACAGGGGATGGGGAATTGGGAATTGGGCATGGGGAATGGGGCATGGGGAATTGGGAATTGGGAATTGGTAGAATAGCCGGGGCGGGTTTATTAGATTATGGATTTGAGGCGATTCTTGTTGGTAAAAACTGCCCCTACAGGTATAATTACAACCATTGCCCGCCTCGGAAACGCCAGTGGGGAAACAAAATCCGCATCAGTGTTTGGGATGCCAGATAAATAGCCAGCCACACTAAACTATAATGCAAAGCAAAAGCTCCCAAGTCAAAATCTTGTGCAGGTATCCCCGGTAAACCGATAACTTTGATTAAAAATAACACAAAAAGTGCTTCCCAAATCCCTGCCAGCAATTGAAACGCGCCGGGCCAATCTCGATCCCAGCGAAACTGCTGGATGTATATATATAAAGCATCCCAGCCGAGGCCAAAAATCGCTACATACCCTAAAATCCAGAAAAAGATAGAGCCTGATTGGGAGGTAATTAAACCCAGACAAAAGGGCAGCGTTACTAAAACGCCTACGGTTGCAAATAACAGTAACCGAGTTTGCCAGCGACCGAATAAGGTGGGAGTCATGCGATTTTAGATTTTAGATTTTAGATTTTAGATTGAATGGGAAGGTTGTTCGATTTTAGATTTTAGATTTTAGATTGAAGGCGAAGTTAGTTTTAATCAGTTAAATCTCACATCTTTTACCATTTTCAAGAACAGGCAAGATGCCTGTTCCACAAAGAGTGAGTTTTCTTGTGGGGAGTAGGGGTTGGGCAGGAGAGCCCGCCCGTAAAAAACCTGCCCGTAAAAAACCTATTGAAAATGGTGCAATATCTCAGTTAAATCCATTAAATTCTGTACATTGCTTGTTGCCGAACTTCCTCTTTCCAGTTAGTCGGGAGATTTATTTAAAATCCACTTCAACCACTGCACGAACGATCGCCAAACGCTCAATTTCCGTACACCCGGAACTCGGTTGGCTGCCAGACTTTCAACCGATCGCAAGGCGGCGTATTGCAAGCCCAAAAAGCTGTCTACGGGCGCGTAAGGCCCTCCCAAAGTAATCGCGCCGGCTGCGTATACCCGGCCTTCTGTATTGCTAGCAGAAGAATTCCGCAATTCGGGCACTTCAAAATCGTTGTTAACACTCAGCCGGCCCAAACCGTTGAGGGGAAGATTATATTGAGCTACCAAATCGTTTAACAAGGGACTGGTTTTTACCTTAGCGTCCAAACCCGTAGCATCAATAATAAAATCAGCTTCTAACTTAATTTGCCCCTTGAGTTCCTTCTCCTGAATGTACGTCACCGTGCGGTTTTGACTGTCGCGCTCGACTCGCTCGACTTCCCCGAAGGTAATTTGATACCATCCTTGACTTAAACCTTCTTTGACAATCCGCCGCCAGTCGCTGCGCTGGGCTGTGGTAGTTCCGCCCCAGTCTGTGAGCAACTGCGGGCGCAATTCAGGGGCGGCTTTTTCCAAAAGTACGCGGAGTTCCCCGCCCCAGCAAGCTTTCGGCCAGTTGAAAGGTTGAAATTCGTAGTGATTTTCGACCCTGCGCTCAGCGAGTTTAAATTTGTTACCTTGAGGTTTGGGCGATCGCATCAAATGCAATACTTGAATATTACTGTTCCGCTGTCGCGCTTCGTAAATTCGCTGCACCACCCGCGAAGCCACAATTCCCCGGCCTCTAATTAACACGCTGCCACCGCTGGCCTCCAATTTTTCGTAAACGCCGTCGTGGCTTTCGTAAGCGTTGACAACCGACTCAAAATCCTGGGTTTTTTCGCGGTAAGCTTGCAAGTCTGGCAGAAATTGAATGGCGGGATAGCCGGTGGCTAAGTGTACGTATTTGGCGATTAAAAAAGCGTGCTCGCGGTGATCCGCATTCGATCGAGAATAAGCGATCGCGTACCTGCCGTCATCTGTTTTGCGAATTCCCCGCACTCTACCATAGCGAAACATCTGATTCCACCCAATTCGATCGACTTCCCTGTCAATAGAATCAAACACATTCCCCGCGCGAGGCGTATAAGTTTCGGCAAAAGTCGGTTCAGCAAACACCTGCCACATCAACATCAGTGATACTCCCAAACGCCCTTTGAGCAATTCCTGCCAAGCTTCCCGCAAAGCATAGGGAGGCCACCCCCAAATGTTGTCTGGACAAGAGTCAGAATTCGATCGTAGGCGTTCCCGCAGCGGAATTTGGGAATTCAGGCATAGACGCAGGTAGCGGGCGTAAGGCTGGTTTTCCATGCCCAAAACCGCAATTCGATCGATTTTCACGCCGCAAATTCTCAGCACATCCACCCAAATAAAGCTGCCCAAACCGCCGCCAACGGCCGCCCAATCAACTTCTGCTACAGGAAGTCCCCTAGATTCGAGCGATCGCATTGACACTTGAGAAGCTTGCAAAAATGCAATCGGCGGAAATTCTCCCCTACTACTTGTTTGAGGAAGCTGCAACATTATTGGCTGGCCCAACGCGGGGTCTGGCCCATTGGTCTGCGGGTTAAAGAAAATGTGAGAATTGACCGACGGCGTTTCTGGGGAATTAACAGCAAAAGAAATGCCGATCGCGTAGGGCCCAACTTGCAGCATATCCCCGTTTGCCAGCACGCAACGGGTTTGGCGAACGCCGTTGACAAAAGTACCGTTGCGGCTACCCGTGTCAGTAAGTAAAATACTGTTACCTTCGGTGCCTATCACTGCATGGAACCGAGAAACTTGACTGCTGCTGAGGGCAATTCGAGAAACTCGTTTCCCGTTGATTGTGGCGGGCATAGCTTCAAAAATTCGTCCCAAAGCGATGGGTAAGTCGAGTATCGGGGATCGACAATCCCCCGTAGCTGTATCTGTCCAAGTCAGTCGCAGGCGCAAGGGTTGAGAATTCATGATTATTTTTTAAACATCAGCCGTCGGCTTTGAGCTTTCTGCAAAAAAAGATTTTTGAAGTTGAGAGTGTTTAGCGAATACCCTGATTTTCCGTTTTTCTTAAATCTTGCACCATTGTCAAGAACGGGCAAGATGCCCATTCCACAATAGATGAATTTTCTTGTGGAACAGGCCGAAAAGCCTGTTCCTAAACAAGTAATTGAGAATGGTGCAACATCTCAGTTTTTCAAATTTTCACGGAGATATCACCACACTCGCCGCCGCAGCCAAAGAAGTACCGCACCACGGACACCCCGCATTCAACTGCGCGTAAGGCGAAATTCGGCTGCATTTGGGACACTGCAAACCATATTGTGAAGGCCCCGTCGGGTGAAAGTTACCAGGTGCGGGAGGCCCCGACAGCAAAACTGTCTGGGGCGCGGCTACCTGCACCTCCGTCACCTTCAGCACCTCAATTTCCACTTGGCCTAAATGGATGTGGCTTCCCAATTTCAATTTTGCTTCGCCTTGGGCGAGAATTTTTCCATCTACCAGCGGCGGATTGGTTTCGCGCAAATTCCGCACTGCATACTCCTGCAATTCCTGATTAAAAAATATTTCAACGTGCAGACCCGATACGCTGGGATGCGAAAATACTATATCGCACTTCGCCGGATCGCGCCCTAGCCTCACGGTTCCCGGATTTTTGCTCGGCTGTCCGTTTTCAATTGTCTGAGTTTGACGCACCCCAGCTTCTGTCCATGCTAAAGTGAGCTGGCTTGTCATGATTTTATAGTTAGCTCAAAAATATAAAAAAATATTAACTGATTTATTTGGAGGACGGACTTCCTCACCAAAAAACTTAATTAGAATTATTGAGGCTTATTGAGGCAGGCTCGATCGCACTTCTAAAAATATTATTATGTGCAGCTAAACAAAAAAGCCCTGAGTTCGGGGCTTTTAGTGCTCGTATTGGCTTTTTTTGAGAGACTGACTCGCGCTTACCAGCTTTTCTTTCCCGCAAAATTATTGACCCCAGTGCAGCTTTGTTAAAAAATTGCCGTTAAAGATTTGCCAGCGATTGCTAAAAACTAATTGCTGTGGGGTTTTCAAATTTGCGAGGCTTTGGTGCGCTAGTTACGAATTTTGGAGGTGGGGCGATCGAACTACCTTGGTAACTTCGATCGCCCCACCTCCTCAAACGTTTACTGTCCTAGTGCTATTTCTCACGCTGCAACTGTGCAATCTTTCATTACAGGGCCAGCCTTGAGAGACTTAAGCTTCGCTCTTGCGGCTTTTCCGACCGCCTTCGCGACCAATTTGAGCCATGTGTTCGCGATTTCTGCTGACAGCTTCGCCACCTTTTTGACCAGCTTGTCTGGCTTCTTCAGGGGTGAATTCGTGTGCAGTTCCTTTCTCGTGTGCAGCTTTTCCGCCTTTGCTAGCAATTGCGCGCTGTTTTTCTGCATCCATAGAAGCGAATCCGCGTTTGCTTTTCTCAGCCATGACTGTCTCCTTGTTTGTTTCTGATTTTTTAGCTCGATCGCGCCTTCGCCTCCCACTGTCGTGGTTACTTCCAGTCAGTGGTGAGATATCCGACGGTAATTTATGAAACCTCATCACACGAATCTAAGCTTTTGGTTTAACTCGCAGGATGACTCTTTCATAATTTACAAATGTGAACTAAAAATAGTTCACGCCCGGGCACTATAGTTAGAGCCGCCAATGTTTTAAGCTGGTTACTGTCTTTCAATCATTCTATAAACCTCCCCAACTTTTATACCTCTTTCTCAGGTATAGTCATTCTTTAGTTCGCTGGAAGGATGGAACCGAAACCTGATTGGCGGTAGACTCAGAGGATTTTTTCGACCTAACCGCGACACCTCAAAAATTAAAAGTCCCAAGACGGATGCTTTTTTGGTCTTTTTACTTTTTTTTTGATGCCTTCCGCGCTTGCCACTTATCCCGATGTTAGTTGGTCTGCCGATCGAGTTGTTTCTGGTAAGCGATATTTTGGGGCGCAGCGCAGGACGTACTCGATCGCACTTATCAAGTTTACCTTATGACCTATCGAAACATACATCGGCTTTACCCCTGTTTGCGTCCTTAGCGCTGCGCCTACCGTTGATCCCTCTAGCAGCAAGGGTTGCCAACTGCCCCGATCGAGTCCGACTTCTGAATGTTCTCCAATAAATCGATTTTTGGCAACTCCGATCGTGGGAATCCCTGTCAAAACCCCCAAATGGCACGCAAGACCGAATCTGCGGGGGTGGGCTAGTCCTTGACCGTCGCACAATATCAAGTCTGGCGTCAAACTGATATTTTCCAAAGCTTCGAGAACTGCCGGCACTTCTCGAAAAGACAGGAAACCCGGAATATAAGGAAAAGTTGTAGGACTGCGAACCACAGCTTGCTGCTGCAACTGCAAGTCGGGAAAACTCAGAACTGTTACAGCGGCCCGCGATACATCGTTTGCACTGTCGTAGCCGACATCTACGCCTGCGACGTACCGAACTGTGTCCAGTTGATTGGCGGTAATTACCTCTGACCGAAGCTGTTCTTGAATGGCGATCGCCTCTTCAACTGTCTGCGGCCAAGGGTGTCGCTGCAACATCTTGATTTCTCTTCAACCGTTCTCATCTAAGCTTAACTTATTTTCGGGCATTTTTAAACTCGGATTTTTATCGTTTGTAGCTATAAATTCCCAACTTGCCCAAGCAGTCTTTTTTCTACTCAGGAGGGTTGAGCAAGGCGGGCCGATGCCAATTCTACAAATAGAGTCTGTACGTCGCAGATGGAAATTCTATCTTTCCTGGCTTGCAGCAACCCGCAAAGGTTTTAGCGGGACGCACCTGCCATTTACCATTAAAATTTACCCAAAAATTAGCTGTTCAATTCTGATTTTTTCGCTTTCTAGAAAGCTTTCTTTCTCCGATCGCCCTTTTATCCATTGTCCCAGAGCGATCGAGCTATCTATTTACTTCTGCATTATCTAATAAACTCCGCTTTGTCAAGATGATTGAAACATTTATTAATCAATAATCTCACCCAGCTACAAGTGCCATTGTTCATCCCCGCTCATCGAGCTAAGAGGTTCCCAGACCCTCGCAACTATATGACTTTTATGAAAAAAAATCAATGAATTTATGAGTTGTTGCACCCTTAACATGAAGTTATAATCTTAGATAATATCGAAGAAAAAACTAACATCCAGTAAAACAACTTAGGTGAATTAACATATGAAAACCATGCAAAGTGTTCAGTACAACCTAGCTCTCTACATCGTCGGTGGCATCGTCTTCATCATCGCCGCCTTAATTTTAAGACCTTTTGCCCTCGTCGGCCCAGGGGAACGCGGCGTTATGATGCGCTTCGGAAAAGTTCAAGACGCGATTTTAGATGAAGGCATTCACCCGATTTTACCGATCGTCACTTCTGTCAAAACTATCAGCGTCCGGGTACAAAAAACAGATTTGAAAGCAGATGCAGCATCCAAAGATTTGCAAAGCATTACTACAGATTTGGCAGTCAACTGGAATGTTGACCCCGCCAAAGTAAATCAAGTTTTCCAACAAGTGGGAGACGAAGAACAAATTGTTACCAGCATTCTGAGTCCGGCAATTTCGGAAGTTCTCAAAGCAGCAACTTCTAAAAAAACCGCAGAAGAAATTATCACTAAGCGCACCGAACTCAAAACAGAAATCGACAACAGCCTCAAAAAACGTTTGGAACCTTACGGCGTCATTGTCAGAGATGTTTCGTTAATAAATTTTGGCTTTTCTCCAGAATTTAGCAAAGCCATCGAATCCAAACAAATAGCAGAACAAGAAGCTAAACAAGCAGAATTTACAGTTCAAAAAGCCACCCAAGATGCTCAAGCTGAAATTAACCGTGCTAAAGGTAAAGCTGAAGCTCAACGCTTGCAGCGGCAAACATTAACAGCCGAAATTTTGCAGCAGCAAGCAATTGAAAAATGGAACGGCCAGTTTCCGACAGTAATGGGAGGAGGGGGAACTTTGCCATTAATTAATATTGCGCCGCCGACTTCTCAAGCTGCAACTCCTGCTAAATAAGCTGCTGCGGATCATGATTGCTAGGGCGCGGGGAGAAGGGGAGAAGGGGAGAGGGGGAGAGAGTCTGAGGGGGGGAAGAATAGAGGGTTTTGCACTGCGGATGTGAAGATGTGCTTTTTTAAATGCCCAACTGCAAGTGTAGAAATTACAACTAACAACTAAGGTAAAATCCCGCTTACTAAAATGCGGAGATACAATTTACGTTGCGCGAGTCCTGAAAAACGTTAAAGTAAGAAACAACTCGGAAATTGTAAAGGTTTGCTTGAAAGTTCGGCTGATGGGAGATCGGGAGAACCAGTCAATTTCTAATTTAGGTGAAGTGGGGAGTGCCGGCGATCGCCATACTGCGTCAGAAGCCCTGTGGCTACGCGATCGAGCCTTGGCAGCTAGTAGCTGCGGCATTGTCATTGCTGACGCCAATGCACCCGATTGTCCCATAATTTATTGCAATCCGGCCTTTGAACGGATGACAGGTTACTGCGCCAGTGAAATCTTGGGGCGTAATTGCCGGTTTTTGCAAGGCCCGGATACCGATCGAACTACTGTAGCTAAGATCCGCGACGCCTTGCGCCAAGGTCGAGAAATCCAGACACCAATCAAAAATTACCGCAAAGACGGCACTCCTTTTTGGAGCAAATTATCGCTATCTCCCGTGCGAGACGACAACGCTAATTTGACTCACTTTGTAGGGATTCAGTCTGACTTGGCGGAACCAATATGTGAAGTGCAGCAAGCATTGCAGCAAGCTAACGACCAACTGCAAACGATTTTGGAAGCAGTTCCGGGAACAGTATCTTGGATTAGCTCGGATTTGCGCTATTTGGGGGTTAACCAGCACTTAGCGAAACTGCATGGTTTGCGGCCGTCGGCTTTTGTTGGTCAAGATATTGGTTTTCTGGGCGCTAGCTCGGATTTTAACTCTTTTGTGGTGGAGTTTTTTGCCGATGACGCTACGGAAGCGGTTAAAGAACTCAACGTTAAGGTACAAACCGACGGGGGAGAGTCGGAGGGATACTATTTAATTGTGGCTCAAAAGTACGATGAGGGCAAAGCTGCTTGTCTGGTAGGAATTGACATTACCGAGCGCAAGCGGGCAGAAGAAGCTCTGGTGCTGACTCGCAAGGCGGTGGAAAGTTCGAGTGACGCGATCGGCATCAGCGATGCGAACGGCACTCACATCTATCAAAATCAAGCGTTTTCTCAGCTATTTGAGTGGGACACGGCAGAGGAATTTAAACTAGCCGGAGGTATATCGGCAGTTTTTACTGACCCCGCAGTCGCTAGGGAGGTACTCGACACGATCGCCCAAGGTTATTCTTGGTTTGGTGAAATTACCAACCGCACTAAAAGCGGTGAAACTTTGCAAGTGTTGCTGCGGGCCGATGCTATTAAAGACGCTACAGGGAAAATTGTCGGTCTGATTTACATGAATACCGATATTACCGACCAAAAGCGCACCGAACAAGAGCTGCGGCAAAGCGAGAAGCGGTTTCGATCGTTGATTGAAAATGCTAGAGACATTATTGTAATTCTCGACGAGAAAGGCTTTTGCCGCTATGTATCTCCTTCCGCCGAGCGGATTTTGGGCTACCCGACGGCAGAAGTCCTCGGCCGATCTATATTTGACTTGATTCACCCTGACGAATTGCTGATAGTGGATCAAGTGTTCAAAGGTGTCATGCAAATGCCCAGAGTTAGCCTGGGAATGGCGGAATACCGAGTGAAACACAAGGACGGTTCCTGGTGCGTGTTGGAAGCGGTGGCGACGAATTTGCTCAACGAACCTTCGGTGCGGGGAATTGTGGTCAACTGTCACGACGTGACTGAGCGCAAGATGGCTGAAGAACAATTGTTGCATGATGCTTTGCACGATGCGCTGACAGAGTTGCCCAACCGTGCTTTGTTGACTGACAGGTTGGGGCAAGCTTTTGCCCGCGCGCAACGGCATCCGAGCGAGCAGTTTGCGGTGCTGTTTCTGGATTTGGACAGGTTTAAGGTGATTAATGACAGTCAGGGACACCGCACGGGCGATCGGCTGTTGGTGGCTGTGGCTCGCCGTCTCTTGACTTGTTTGCGGCCAGGGGATACGGTGGCTCGTCTGGGGGGAGATGAGTTTGTGATTTTGCTTGAGGAAATTAAAGGTGTTGATGAGGCGATCGCCCAAGCAAAGGCAATTCTCAAAACGATCGAACGACCGCTTTATTTGGAAGGTAATAAAGTTTTAATTACTGCTAGCATCGGCATTGCTTTGAGTACCGACAAATATCAGTGGCCGGGAGATATTTTGCGCGATGCTGATATTGCGATGTACCGGGCCAAAGCTCTCGGTAAAGCTCGCTACGAAGTTTTTACCAGTGCGATGCACACTCAGGCTGTGGCTTTGATGCACTTGGAACACGATTTACGGGAGTCGGTTGAAGAACTAAATTTGAAATATTCGATAGTGGATTTTGCCTGTGGGACGGCGGCGGAAAACTCGCCGATGAGTGAAATCGATCGCAGATTGGAGCGTCCGAAGTCGCAATTGCCTACTTTAAAATTGGAATGTCCTTTTACTGTTTATTATCAGCCGATCGTTAGTTTGAAAACTGGCTCAGTTATCGGATTTGAGGCGCTGGTGCGCTGGCTGCACCCGGAACGGGGTTTAGTTTCCCCGATGGAATTTATTGCGATGGCGGAGGAAACTGGGTTAATTATGCCTTTGGGTTTGTGGGTTTTGAACGAAAGCTGTCGCCAAATTATTCAGTGGCAGAGTTTGAATTTACCTGTGGGAAATTCGCCGCTGACTGTAGCAGTAAATCTTTCCGGGAGGCAGTTTGCGGAACCGGAATCCATCGAGCAAATTAAACAAGTTTTGCTGGAAACGGGTGTTGACACTCGCTGTTTGAAGTTGGAGATTACTGAGACTGTGGTGATGGAAGATGGGGAAGCGGCGGCGGCGATGCTTTCGCAGTTGAGAGACTTGGGTATCGGGCTGTGTATTGATGATTTCGGCACTGGTTATTCGTCTCTGAGTTATTTGCACAAGTTCCCGATTAATATTTTGAAGGTCGATCGCTCTTTTGTCAGTCGCATCGGGGAAATGGGCGAAAATTTGGAAATCGTGCGGGCGATTGTGATGCTGGCCCGCAGTTTGGGGATGGAGGTAGTAGCAGAAGGTGTCGAAACCGCCGTCCAATTGGCTCAAATGCGGGCGATCGGCTGCGAGTACGGTCAGGGGTACTTTTTCTCTAAACCTCTCGACAGTGAGGCAGCTACAGCCTTGTTGAGGCGATCGCCCAAATGGTAATCCGATCTACAATAGGAACTGTATCAAGGCAAACTCATACCAAAACCTATGTCTCAATCGATCGCCCCAGTTTTAGCAGACAAGCAAATTGATACTTCCCCAACTTTAACCTTTGAAGAATACCGATTTTATCAAGGAGAATCTGATGTAAAATATGAACTGTACAAAGGCAAATTAATCCCGATGCCAACAGCCACAATTTTACATATCAAAATTTGCGAATATTTAGTTTACCAATTGCAGCGTTACCTAGCCACGCACAATCTTGATTTAGTAGTAAAAACTGGTCTGGGAGTGAGAACAGATGAAGATAAATCTCGGATTCCCGATGTAGTTGTCTGCACTCAAAGTCTATTGGAACAAGCTGCTGCTAGACCCGGTGCAGGTATCCTCGAATTTGATGAAAAGCCGCTGTTAGTGGTAGAGGTGGTGAGCGAAAATCGCCGTGCAGATTACGTGATTAAACGCGGAGAGTACGAATTAGCGAATGTGCCAGAATATTGCATTGTAGATCCTAAAATGGGCAAGCAAAAACTTCGGCTTTTTGCATTGATTGAAGGTGAAGATGGTTACACGGGTACAGATTTCTTGCCTGGTGAGGAAATGGAATCGGTAGTATTTCCCAATCTGAGATTATCAGTCAATGAAATTTTAGATCCGCCATTGGTGGAAGGGTTAATTAAGGCAGAACAAGCTCAATTGCAGAAAGCTGAAAGATTGGCGGCGAAGTTACGGGAATTGGGCGTAGATCCTGATGCTGTGTAGGAAATTGGATCGAGTACGCGCGGCGAAGCTATCCCGTAGGGAATCGCCCTTGATGTATCTCAATCATCTAGCGGCAAGTCGCGCAGAAAATAAAAGCGATCGCTTTGCCAATTGTCTCCTTTAATTCGCCCCACATAATTTGTCAAAGGAGAGGAAAGCTCAACGAGAATTTCGTGCAAGTCTTTGGGTGATAACGGTCTAAGTGCATTAGACATTGAATAAGCACCACTAACAGCCTCGACACTTGCTCGTTCAAAACCACTCTTTTCCTGATACTTTTTCAAACTATGCAGAACATCAGATCGCACTTTAATTTCTTGTTCAACTTGCTCAATATATTTAGCAACTTCATCATCAGATTGTCCCGGTTTCAAGTATTCTTTAAGTTTAAATAAGTCCACCGAGTTAGGATAGTTGCTTTGAAGTTTAACCAGTTTTTCAAGCGTCTCAGGGTTCATAATTGCCATACCGTGTTTTTTTGCTGCATCCATAAGTTGAGTAGTTGGAACGCCAGGCCCAATAATCAACTTAGTTGCTTTTGCGAGTGTTTCTTTATCTTGGAGCCGTAGCGTTCCTAAATTCAGCAATTGAACTGCTGTATCATTAGGGATTTTTTTACCAGCTTTGCACTCGCCAACTAAGGGGTAAGGTTTGGAGCATAATAAATCTAAGCCGCCAGCACCACCTTTGTGAGCATAATCTATGGTAAATCCCAAAAACTCAAGGCTATCGCGCACTACAATTTCAAAGTCGGTTCCTGCTTCATAGTTGCTTTTGTTGGTATCTAGTTCTTTTGCCCGATTTCCCAAAGCTGCTATGGTATTTATCCAAGCTAAATCCGGTTTGATTGGTTTTACAGGCTTATCGCTACTCCAACCTAGAAACATTTTGATTTCTGCGTCTAGTTGTTTGGCTTTTGGATTGGTGGTAGATAAATGCACTAATGCACTTTGCAACTCTTCCAATTCTGGATGTTCGGGAGGCTCTAGTTTTTCCAGCTTTTGACGGCGTTTGGCAAAGATAGAGTCGCTCAACACTGGCGTTGAATCAGTAACAGTTAGGGATTTTGGCAAAGGTACAAAATTGCCGCTGGGATGCACTGGCATTTCCAGCGGCTGAGGTAGCAAATAAACCCGCAGGTAAGCTACAAAAATAAAAGGACGCTGCTGGAGAATTTGCTGTAAGGCCTCTGTTTTCCAGACTGTTAACCGCGACAAATCCTCTAAGGATTCCGGCTCATTCACCATTTGGCACAATTCGCACTTAGCCCAAGCTTTGATCGAAACTTTATTTGAATTTAACTGAGCAAGTGCCTTTTGAGCAACGGGTAAAAAATGCGATCGATAATATTGATCGCAAGGCAGATTACCTGAAATAATACCAGGATAAAGTGCATATTGTTCTCCCGGATTAAACATTCGCCAAACTAGGGCTGCGATAGTTCGCCCTTGGATTAAACCCGTTAAATCTGGGGCCGGCAAACGGATAGCCCTGTCAAGGTTGACTAGCGACATGAGAGTATTTGTGCCAATATGAAGTAAATAGTTTTTGCAGTGTTAATTAAACTCAGTTAGCAAATTGTCAATCGCCTCATCTGTTTCTTCTTCTTCTGATAAATCAGAAAACATAAATTCTTCTGCAGTTACAGGTTCATCTTCAATCATATCGACCGGAACCTCATAAGAGGGATCGCTAAGAATCTCTTTAATTAACGGGTTGCTAACTCCCAGCATTTTATCGGCACCTTTCTGGGCAATAAATTGGAAAATTTCCTCTTCACTCACCCTATAGTCTACTTCCCGCTTCTTATGAACAGCCCGAATAGCTATCAGCGGTCTGATTTCCTCTTCTTTCAGTGGCACAAATTCACCGCCTTTTTGTCTAATTAGCGGTTCAAGATAGGTTGTCTCTAAGTATGTACTAATTTTTTTGGTGGTGGAACGAACCAAGCAACCGCGAGTCATACCAAAGGTTTCATAGTCATTTAATCTTTTTAATCCAGCGCCCAAGGCTTTGCCACCAGCATACTGAAGCACTGCCACTCCGATACTGATATCTTTGCCGTTTTCCTTCCCAATAACCTTAAAATTGATGTAATCATTTTTGCCTCCTTTTCGCGTGACTTTCTCTGTAACTTGTTGAACGCTTACCCTTTCCACTATTTGGCCAATCAAGGTCTGGAAGCCGAATAAAAGAGCATCAGCAAGCAGGTAGGTCTGTTCTAAATAATCTCCAAGGTCTTCATCTAACTCTTTGGTAAAAGCAATTTCAACGGGATCTAAAAGTTCTTTTTCCTTTGACTCTTCCCTCTCAGTCAGAATAGGAGGATGACAGTTATCTTGACACCATTTCAAAACCTGTCGGATAGTTTCTCTTCCCTCACCAATCTCGCTGAGTTGGCTTTCTGTAAATGGATACACAGGAGTAGGAGGAACTAAATTTCGCAGTTCGTAATACTTTTTTAACCAACAACCAACTAAATCAATAATAGATTCCCGATTCATGTACTTTAAGTCAATTGGATTTCCATGAGTCGAAACCTTATTGTACACCCCACCGGGTAGCTGCTTAATTTTATTGCTCCATGAATCGGGCATCATGACGCTCAGAATCACACCCCGACTGAGATTTTGCAATAAATCTTTTATGAGTCCAGCAACGATTTGGCTGATATGCAAACCGCTAATATCATCGTATGCCTCACTCGCGTCTAACTCATCAAAACAAATGACAAGCTGGTTATACTCGCTAATCAAATCTAACATTTGCAAAACTGCATCAAAAGATTGTCGCTGGCTGGGTAATTCCAGTTCATTGGATTTGTAGTTAGCTAATTCTTGACCTTCTAACCATTTTATTGCATAAAGTGATTCCTCATCTGATAGGGTCCAAAATATTGCTTTGACAATATCAGGGTCGCTAACTTTTTTAGCTTTTATAAATGCTTTTGTCAGATCTTTTACCCATTTATTGACTTGTTTTGAACTACCTTTTTCAAATTTTTTTACTAGCTCTTGAGAAGAAAAAACTTTAGCCTCTGCTTTAGCAGCTTTTAAGCCATGATTAACCATTGCTGTAGCTAGTTCTTGCCACTGTGTCACGCCTTGCCAGCCAATCTTTCCCAAACTTTCAGCTAAAATTCGCTGAAATTCTTGCTTGATTAGTCGCAGATCGCCATATTTGTTGGCGTACACAAACAATCCTCCGCCTTGAGATTGCAATCGATGGCGAATGCGACTAATAATGTGGGTTTTACCTGTTCCGTCTTGAGCTGTTATAGCAATAGAAGTTGTTGAGTATTGACGTTTATGAATGCACTCTAATGCTTGAAATACTGCATCAGAAGCATGGGAATTTATAGATTCAACATCAAAGAATTCTTTGCCCCAAACATCACCAGCATTAAGATAAGGATGTTTAGCAAATGGGTTTAGATCGAGGAGAGCAGCATGAATTTCTTCAAGTGAGGAAACAGGAGAGTTAGTCATGGTAATGTGTGTGAGGTAAAGAACTAAAAAAGTATTGAAGTCAATTTGCGGAACTTGTGCGTTTGGCGTAGTAGCGCATTCCGCCAAGTTTAGTCTTGATAGAATCTTCTGTCTTATCGAGCGTGATGTCTGTCATCTCACCACCTATAAGCTGAAAAATATCATTAGCCTGCATTTCCAACAGCCACTCATTGAACTCCGATCGCCCTACCCTTTCCCCGATCGCCCGACGCATCCGATAAATCGGCACTAAATCGTCTAAGTTATAATCCCGGTTCAAGCTGTCATATACATCGATCGCCACAGCCTTAAAATCGTCATAGGATGCGATCGTCCCTACATCCGCCTTCCCCTTCTCAACCCCAACACTCGCCGCACCATCCTGATGGCGAATCCACTTCAACAAAGAATTTCCCAGCCGAGTACCAATTTGAGAACCATCAAACTCAAACAAAGAATCCCGACTTTTCAGCCCCTGCGCTAAAACTTCTTTCCCTTTCGCCGTCAATTCCACCAGCGTCACCCGATTTACTAGCGAATACTCGATCGCCCCGGTTGCCTGCAACTCACCGAGCACTCCCAGATATCTCTGACTCGTCTCATTAGTCCGCACAATCCGCTTAGTCAACTCCCCCTTTTTCACCTTCATCTTCCCGCCGCTCAAATCCCACAAATTCAGCAGTACCCGCACTTTCGCCTTCGCATCCCACACCGCTTGCTCTTCCGGTGTCAAAGTGTTAGGCACCGCAATTTCATCTTTCTCAGACATATCTATACCTTTAAATACTTGTTTTTACTCTCAAATTTTACCAGAAACCTTGCTGGGAAACATTTAAACTTTTCCGCACAATCCCTACCGACGCTGGACACAACTTATGCAAATTTCATTTAAAAATAATTCGGATTGACTAAAATGCGATCCTTTGATAAAATAGCGAATCAAACGAGCGATCGCACTTCAAATTTTCCGCAGTAAATGCGATCGAAACCATTTTAAGCACAGCCCGCTACACTCTAGCAACCTCAACAAATGTAGCGATCCCAACCGCAGCTAACAACCAGCAAACCAGCGTAACTGCGACTTTAGTTCAATGCTGGATTCAGCCTTTAGAAAGACGAATTCAACCTAAACATCTTGTTACATTGCAATGGCAATCAAAACATTGAACAAGATTTTACCCATGAAAAATATTCCCGACCAAATTTCCGACATCAAAGAAAAACTTCCCGACCTTACTCCCACCCCTCCTGGTTTAAAAGCTCAAGCATCTAGCCACGACCTCAAAGCCCGTTTAGATTGGGGCGAACCCGGACTCACAATCATCGACGCCCGTGACTTTGAAAGCTTCACCAAAAGCCACATTACCGGCGCCGTAATGATGCCAATGGACGAATTAGTCGGTAGAGCACAATCGAGTTTAGAACCCATCCGCGATATCTACATCTACGGCGAAAACGACCAACAAACCGCCGAAGCAGCCAATCTTCTCCGCGCAGCAGGCTTTCAAAAAGTAGCCGAACTAAAAGGCGGAATTCCTGCTTGGAAAGCCATCGACGGCCCCGTGGACGGCGCTGTCGAACACGATACTCCTGGCCCCGATGCCTACAACGTTTTCTCTCGCTTGCAACACCACGCCGAAGCTCAGAAAATCCACAAATAACCTCAGATTGGCGGCAGGATTCGCCCATAAAATCTGACACTTAATAAACCCGGTATCGCAAAAGTTACCGGGTTTTTCTATCAAAAATTATACCAAATCCGTCTTAAATTTTAGTAGTCTCTTACAGAGAGAGTTCGTTTGTCTAGTAGCGGTTTCAACAGCAGATTTTTAATACCAACTCTCAAAACTCATGCAACAGTATCTGTAGGGTGCGTCGCCCTCAAAAATCTTAAATAATATCCACAATCTTTGAGCGACGCACCTTACACAATATTTCAGCAAACAAACCCACACTCATTATTGTTGCAAGACGAGGCGATAATTAGTATAACTTTCTGCCATCCAAATATGCCTTAACTTCCCCAAACATTAGGCGGTTTGCATCAAAAGTAATCCGTTTAACAGCCTCCTCAAAAGAAAGCCAAGCAGAATTTTGAACTTCCTCCTCTTGCAAAACAACTTCCATCGAATTGACAAAACCTAAAAAATAAGTCACAGTCTTTTCAATGGGCTCCCCATCCTTAACAAAAGAATAGTGTTCCGTAAAACTCGGCTCATCCAGCATTTCAAAATCCGATATACCAGTTTCCTCCTCAAATTCCCGTCTTGCCGTTTCCGCTGGAGATTCCCCCGGATTCGCGTGACCTTTCGGAAACGCCCAATGTCCCGCTTGATGTTGAATCAACAAAAACAAAGCATCAGCTTCCTTGCCAAAAATCGGCACAATCCCAAAACATTCATCTTTCATGTTTCTGATATTTCCTATTAATTATCGTGTTCTTATAGTCTCGCGAAGGCGGACTTTGTTTGTGTAGACGCGATTTCCAATCGCCGGGAATTTGTGGTTTCAACTAAAATTCCCACCCCAAGCGAGTCTGCTGTTCATAAACCCGCTTCAAAGTATTAACATCCCTCGCGGAAATAGGCGGCGGATTTCTCACCTGAGAAAAATAAAGCACATCAGTTTCCATCAAACTGTGGCCCCAAATTCCCAAAGCGTGGCCCAACTCGTGCCGCGCCGTCGCCGGAATATACTTCCCCACTTGATTCGGATTCAAATAAACCGAAAACCGATGAGATAACACAGTTTTATCCCCATCCCGACGGGCGTATAACTCATAGGTAGCCTCTCCAGAGCGCGATCGCAAAACCCCTTGACGCAAAGGCGGAGCCCGACGTAAAATCCTAATATCAGCCACCTCCGAACTATCCACCACTTCCAAAGGCAAATACACCCCCCATTCCCGTACCACATCCAACACAGCCGCCACCCATGCTTCAGACTTATTAGCATCAACTGGACGCTCAACATAAACCTGAATCGGAAACTTAGACCACAACAAATGACCGAATTGCGGTTGCTTAACCTGGTCAAAATAATCACCACTATCCGTGGAATCTTGCCAATTGGCCAGCGTTGGTGGCAAAGGATGAACCTGTGGATTCGGCAAACTATTAGGGAGAGAAGAAACAGTCGCCGCCGGAGTATTAACCTGACTAAAAATTATCAGGCTAAAACAACATAAAGCCAATCCCAAACCAGCCAGTAATCGAGGTTTTACTGTCACTTTCCCCAACCGCATTTTTCTGACTGCACTTAAATTTCATTTTTAGGGCGGGCTAGAAGCCCAACCCCTACTCCCCACAATAATTTATCAGAAAATTGGGTTTAAAACCCCGTCCTTCTAGGACGGCTTTAATTTCTTAAATCCATTCCTAAAAATCCATAAATTTCTTGTATTTGTGCTAGACTAGAACAGTCAAGGTTAAACTCCTTTGCCCGAAGTGAAACGGAGACACACTT
>NZ_JAUBTU010000202.1:0-1163 GCF_036705085.1 Microcoleus sp. B6-A1 | reverse complement strand
ACTGTTGACTGTTGACTGTTGACTGTTGACTGTTGACTGTTGACTGTTGACTGTTGACTGTTGACTGTTGACTGTTGGCAGTTGACGGTTGGCAGTTGGCAGTTGGCTATTGAAAAATAACTAATAACAAATAACTAATAATAACTAACTAATAACAACTAACTAATAACTGACTAATGACTAACATAAAATTTGGTACGATCGGCGGCGGGGTAATGGGAGAAGCTCTCTTATCCCGCTTAATTGCACAAAAAGTTTATTTGCCTTCTGAAATATTGGTGAGCGACCCACAACTTCAACGCCGCCAATTTTTGACGGAAACCTACGGGATTGGAACAACAGCCAGCAATCTAGAAGTTGCTGCCGCTACAGAAGTGCTGTTTTTGGCGATTAAACCGCAAGTTTTTGATACGGTAGCTTTGGAGTTGGCGGTGGCGGCCGATCGCAAACAAGGAAATAATGGAGAAACGGCTAATTCCCAGCCAGAAGCGCTGGTAGTGTCGATTTTGGCAGGAGTGCCACTGAGCAAGCTCGAACCCGCGTTTCCGGGGCGGGGAGTGCTGCGGGTGATGCCGAATACTCCGGCCACGGTAGGAGCAGGAATGAGCGCGATCGCTCCGGGAAAACTTGTTCAACCGGCTGATTTAGAATTGGTAAAGCGCATCTTTCAGGCCGTGGGAGAAGTGGTAGAAGTGCCTGAGAGTATGCTAGATGCGGTGACTGGGCTTTCTGGTTCCGGGCCTGGTTATGTAGCAATTTTGATTGAGGCCTTGACAGATGGTGGAGTTTGTGCTGGCTTGCCACGGGCGATCGCCTCTCAATTAGCTTTGCAAACTGTATTCGGTACGGCGAAGCTAATGCAAGAAACGGGAATGCACCCGGCACAATTGAAAGATCAAGTTACAAGTCCCGGCGGCACAACTATTGCGGGAATTGCTAAATTAGAGAGTAACGGCTTTCGTTCTGCGCTGATAGAAGCAGTGAAAGCAGCTTGTTTGCGTTCTCAAGAATTAGGTAAATAAAAACAGAGAATTTAAGATGGCTTATAGCGACTTCAAGCTGAAGGAACTTGTCAAGCAATTTGACTTAGGAATGAGAATTAAATAACTTCCACTCTTGAAAGTGGGATGGGCGTCCCGCCCGTCCTTTTTGGACGGGCGGGA
>NZ_JAUBTU010000154.1:0-8154 GCF_036705085.1 Microcoleus sp. B6-A1 | reverse complement strand
AGTTACATCGTCAAATATTTTTAACTGGTTTACACACTGCTGTTATTGTACCTCATCTTTCTGAGAAAGGCTATACAAACACTAAGCGAACTTTACCCGCTTGCAAATTAGTTTTAACCTTCTGCCAAAATCTGTCTTCATTAGCATCCGCACCGAGAAACTCTTCAAAAATCTGTTCAGGATCGCGACCCCGATCGCGACAATTAGCTTCAAACAGAGCAATAATTGAATCGACAGGCCAGTAAACCAACGCATTAGCAGCATAGTCGATCGACTGACCCAACACTTTTTGTCGCAGTTCGGCATTAGGAGTTCGCCTGACATCCACCAAAGTAGGAACTGCATTTTGGTCGAGAAACAAATGATCCAGCGACCACTGCACCGCTGTTTCCTCATCGCTGGGTGCAGCTTCCCGCGAAATTAACAGCCACCTCCGCGCCGTCGCCCGATCGATTTGGTCTCCCGCGATCAAATTAGGATAAGTTACTAGCAACTCTTGTAACTGGTCTTCCGAGTCGTAGGGCTGTTCCATCATTTCTACCAGCCTGTCGTCGTCCTGAATCAGATAAATACCTCCAGCCATGCCAGCCCACCTACTTAATTTTAGATTTTAGATTTTAGATTTTAGATTTTAGATTTCAGGCTTAGTTATTAGTCTTCAGTCTTCAGTCCGCAGCCAATAACTTCTGAAGGCGGAAGGCATTGGTCAGAATGCAATAAAAATTTTGAATTCAATAATTTTTATTGCTTGTTAATTAAACAAAAAATTCCTTCTGACTAATGACTGATGACTAATAACTAATGACTAATGACTAATAACTAATGACTAATGACTAATGACTAATGACTAATACAACCAGTAAATACTCGCTGTGCCGGCCCAGTCATGTAAATCCGCCCAGAAACTTCTGCCCATTCGATTTCCAAAACGCCGCCGGGGAGCTCAACAGCAGTTGCCCGATCGCACTTCCCTACCAACACCCCAGCTACCACAGCAGCACAAGCACCAGTCCCACAAGCTAGAGTAACACCCGCACCTCTTTCCCACACCCGCATTTTTACATAGTCTGAACGTACCACTTGAATAAATTCCGTATTGGTACGCTGCGGGAAGGCTTTGTTGTGCTCGAATTGAGGCCCGACAGTTTCTAAAGCAACCGCCGAAACATCCTCTACAAAGGTAATGCAGTGAGGATTGCCCATACTGACGCAGGTAACAGACCAAGATTTATCAGCAACTTCGATCGGCACATCTATAACTTTGGCATCCGCTGCAGCCAAAGTTGTCGGAATTTCCGCAGCCAGCAGCCTGGGCACTCCCATATCCACCTTCACCTGACCGTCCGATCGCAATTCGGTAATAATAACGCCCGCACCGGTGTGAATCCGGTACTCAGTGTTAGATTCACTCCCCCCCTTAGCAAGGGGGGGTTGGGGGGGGTGAATTCCAGACCCCTCCAAATCGGCAATAAACTTAGCCAAACAGCGAATTCCGTTGCCGCACATTTCCGGTTCCGAACCATCGGAGTTAAAAATCCGCATCGTATAGTCAGTGTCATTTTGACCCGGAAGAGCAAATATCACACCGTCTGCACCAATCCCGAAATGTCGATCGCACAAATCCACAGCTTGTTCTGGCGTGATCACCGGTTCTGACGAGTGGCGGTTGTCAATCAGAATAAAATCATTTCCCAGTCCGTGATACTTCGCAAACTCGATCGGCATAAAAACAAACCTCTTTTGGTTAAAACTCATTAGATAATTTGATGACCAAATTACCCATTTCCCACTATTATAAAACTTTATGGAATTTATAGTCCTTTGTCGTCAAATATCAACAAATATAATTTTTATAACTCCACAGGGATATCTATATCTAATTAATGCTGATGTCAATGGCTCAATGAATATGGATCGAAAACTAACCGCCAATGGGTTTCTCTCTCATCGGGCACAGGCACTTGTAATTGCTGCGGCAGTAAGGGTTAAACGGTATAAACAGAAGAATATGGTTTAAGGTAATATTTGACTATATTTTTCTGAACTATGTCTGAATTTGAAACCGGATTGCCCAGCGTTCGCTTAATACAAAGCTACATCAAAGACAAAAAACAGGTGGAGATCAAACTCGTTACCGGCGACTTAGTAGCTGGCAGAATTTTTTGGCAGGATAATAGCTGCATTTGCCTCCTCGATCCCTCAGAAACACAAATTCTGATCTCGCGACCAGCAATTGCTTATCTCAAACCCAACGGCTGAGAGTGGGGCATGGGGCATGGGGCATGGGGCATGGGGCATTGGGCATTGGGCATTGGGCATTGGGCATTGGGCATTGTTGACTGTTGGCTGGAAAGCTCACCACAGTCAACTGCCAACTCTGAACTGTCAACCGTCAACTGCCAACTGCCAACTGACTAATCGCTAAACAGCTTTTCGATGACTTGGGCCTTGACCAAAGGCAGCTTTAAAGCAGGTTGCGGCACAGGCGGTGAGGCCGTCCGCTGCATCAAGCCGAGCTCGTAGAAGCCGCCACACAGCAGCAAACGATCGCCTTCTTGCAAATTCGTAGTTCCGTCGGGCCAGCGAGTAAATTTCCCTTCCCGGCGGATCGCCCGCACCTGCACCCCGTACTGCGTCAGCACATCTACCTCTGACAGTTTTTGGCCCGCCCAAGGGCTGTTTGCTGGCAGCCTCAACCACTGGCAAGAACTGTCGCCCTGCGGCACTGCAACTTCCCCCTTCGCCAGCAACTCAAAACTGATGAGTTCTTCCGGTTCTCCGACTACAAAAAGTCGATCGCCCGACTGCAAAGCTGTCTTCCCGTTGGGATAATCAATTTCCTCGCCATTCTCGCGGACGATCGCCATCACGCTAACCCCTGTCAACTGGCGCAGGTTAGTTTCTTCCAGAGTCATGCTGGCGATGGGAGAACCCGACGGCAAGCTGTACCACTCGCTGTTCATATCTCGAACCGCCACTTTCAAATCCCGCGAAATCGCCAAAGGTTCGCGCGGTGGCCGCAATTCCAGATAGCGGCTGCTGCGAATTTGCTGCACATCCCGCCCGATCGCCATTGCCGAGAGTCCCATGCCAGCCAGCAAATGGGAAGACAGTTCTAAACTGGCTTCAAACTCCGGCTGCACGACTTCCCAAGCCCCCAGTTGGTAAAGCAGTTCGATGTCTTTATCTTGGTTCGCGCACACCACAATATCCAAATCCGGGACTAATTCTAAAGCCCGCTTCAGACACAAGCGAGTGCTCATGGGATCGGGAAGGGCGATCGCCATTGCTTTTGCCCGTTCCACCCGCGCCGCTTCCAATACGTGCAAACTGGCAGCATTCCCGTAAATGTAAGGAATTCCTTGCATTCTGCACTCTTGAATTCTACTTTCTGACTCATCGATCACCACAACTGAACAGTTGCGGCTTTGCAGCATTTTGACTAAAATTCTGCCGACTCGCCCGTAGCCGCAAACCACAACATAATTTTGTTCCGGCAAAGTTTCAGCTATTGCCACAGGTTGAGATGTTTCGTCAAAATAGCGCTGCAAAGGCCCGAAATTTTCCGCCCATTTCAATAACTGCGGCACGCTTCTCAATACAAACGGAGTTAGCACGAGGGTGACTGCTGTCGTTCCTAAAATTAACAGGTAAACGTTCCGCGAAACCAGCCCCATAGCTTGGCCGGCACTAGCGAGTACAAAGGAGAATTCTCCTATTTGAGCTAAGCCCAAACCTGCGATTAATGCTGTTTTTAGCGGATAGCCAAATAGTCGGACGATCGGCGTTATAATCAAGAATTTGCCGACAAATACTATAAATACCAGTCCCAGAATTACTTCTAGATGGTTCCACAGAAACACCGGGTCGATTAACATTCCGATGGTGACAAAAAATAAGGATGCAAAAATATCTCGCAAAGGCTCGACATAAGTTAGAGTTTGGTCGGCATATTCCACCTCGGAAATCATTAAACCCGCCACAAATGCGCCCATCTCGATCGAAAAACCCAAATATTCTGTCAGCAGCGCAATCCCTAAAGCCAACACCACAACTCCCAGCAAAAACAGTTCCCGACTTTCTGTTTTCGCCAAATAGCGCAGCAACTGCGGTACCATCCAAATGCCGGCGACTACAGCACCGACAGCAAATAACCCGATCCGCAGCAGGGCCCACGCTACCGTCATGCCGATCTCTTCTGCTGGCTGATTGAGTGCCGGCAAAACTGCTAGCATTAGCCCCAAAGCCAAATCTTGAACTACTAATATTCCCAGCATGACTTGACCGTGGGAAGTACCGGATTCATTGCGCTCCATCAAGCACTTGAGTACAACTGCTGTCGAAGAAAGCGACAGAATCGCTCCTAAAAACACGCCTTGAGGAGGCGATTCTACCCAGCCTACAGCCAAGGAAATTGCAGTAGTAATGGCGATCGTCAGCACAATTTGCAAGCCCCCCCCGCCCAAACTAATGGTTTTAACTTTCTGGAGTTCGGCGAAAGAAAATTCCACTCCCAAGGCAAATAACAGAAAGGCAACCCCGAATTCAGCCAGGGTGTCTACCTGAATTAATTCTTTAATCAGCCCCAAACCAGCCGGCCCAACTACGATCCCTCCCAGCAGGTAGCCGAGAATTACCGGCTGTCGCAAGAGCGATGCAAAGAGTCCTCCTGCTGCGGCAGCAGCGAGAACTAGAACTAAGTCAACGATCAGTCGGAAGTCTTCTTGCACAACTTTATGAAAAAAGTATAAAGTTATATTATAGTATCTAATGTGTTGACTATGTTTGGCGCGTTGACTATAGTTGAGGAACAAGCACAACGGCCACCCTTGACCCAGGTATTTTCTCATGGCACAGAGTTCAACTGCTCACAAAAAGCTTAACCTCTTGCAAGTTTATCGAGGGATTGCGGCTGTATTAGTGGTAATGTTTCACCTCACCGATATGAGCGCCGAGAGATTAAATCAAGTTACTTTTTTTAATTTATTTCAGGCTGGGTGGAGCGGTGTTGATTACTTTTTTGTATTGAGCGGTTTCATAATGGTGTATATTCACCGATCGGCGATAGGTAAAAAAGACCAGTTAAAATCGTTTTTAGTCAAGCGCGCCGTGAGAATATATCCGATATACTGGATAATTACTCTGACAGTTTTGTGTGTTTTTCTAGTAATTCCCGGTTTTGCTAACAATAAAGATTTAGGTTTGGGACAGGTAATTGTTTCGCTGCTATTGATTCCTCAAAATGACAAGCCCATTCTCGATGTAGGTTGGACTTTAATTTACGAATTATATTTTTACTTCCTGTTTAGTATAGCTATCTGGTTCAAACCAAAACATTCTGTACCGATACTTTCGACTTGGCTATTTATCACGATTCTACATTTTTGTAACCTTATAAATTTCCCCAAATCTTTTTTCTTGCTAAATCAACTATTTGGCAATATGAATCTAGAATTTGTTTTGGGCTGCTTGGCTGCCTATATAGTGATTAAATATAACAATAAGATCGGTAAGTACAGGTGGATATTGTTTGGAATAGCAAATTTAGGATATGTTATTTTAGGAATGGTCGTCGCATGGGGAAACATAGAGTTTGAGCGCGTCACAACTTTTGCAGTCCTAGCAGCTATGTTAATCATTGCTGCCACCTCGATCGACCTCAAGGAGTCCCCGAAAATTCCTGCTCTTTTAATTTTCTTGGGAGATGCCTCATACTCGATATTTTTGACCCACGGGCCGCTGATTTCAGCAAGTACAAAAATTCTGCAAAAGGCGAATTTAGCAAAATATTTCGACGGTTTCTTTGCTCCGGCTCTACTGGCAGTGTTCGCCGTAGTTTTTGGTTGCATATTCTACTCTTTGATAGAAAAACCATTGACAGTTTTTCTGCGGAAAAATATTGTTGAAAAAATGTTTCGTCCCAAAGCAGAAGGCGGACTTTAAAAAATCCGAAGGTTTGCTGCCGTTGGAAGCTAAGAATCCCGATACAGTCGGCTGTGAAATTAATCTCCTTCTAACGGGTGATTGTTACTTTCGGACTCGCAAGCCTAAACTGTGATTTTATTCCTCAAAAACGCACTCAGTCGAGATATTTGAGCTGTATAGTGACAAGCCCTCGGATGCCCCCGATTATTGGCATTGTGGACAGCCATCTCTATGCACCCGCGACCTTTGTCAATTGCCATTGAACTTCTGATTGTGTCCAGTCAGGGGAGTCAAACTGACGAGGATTAGGTGAAACCTGCCGTAGCACCTGTAAAGGCTGCGCTAGAGGCGATCGAGTCAACTTCCCAGTGTGAAGAAAGTCTGTACTTGACATCTGTGCATTTTATAACTCACGCATTTACAACCATGTCCCATTTATTTGAGCCATTCGATCAACGTGGCGTTAGCTTCCGAAATCGCATTGCAGTTTCTCCCATGTGTCAATATTCCAGTGTTGATGGGTTCGCGAATGATTGGCATCTGGTTCATCTCGTCAGTCGAGCCGTAGGAGGGGCAGGGCTGGTGATGACTGAAGCAGCAGCAGTCGAGCCTGAAGGACGAATTACGCCGCAAGATTTAGGAATCTGGGACGATGCTCACATTGAAAATTTGGCGCAAATCGTCGAGTTAATTCACCGCAACGGTGCGGTTGCTGGAATTCAACTGGCTCATGCAGGTCGAAAAGCCAGTACAGCACCTCCGTGGGATGGCGGCGATGTGCTTTCGGAATCTCAGGGAGGATGGACTTCGATCGCCCCTAGCGCCATTCCATTTGAACCCGATGGCCCCGCCCCGATGGCTCTGAGTATCGAAGACATTCAAAAGTTGACGGCATCCTTTGTCACGGCAGCCCAACGCGCCCTCGAAGCCGGATTTGACGTAATCGAGATTCATGCGGCTCACGGCTATATACTCCATGAATTTATGTCTCCCTTGAGCAATCGACGGACAGATGACTATGGTGGCACTTTTGAGCATCGCATCCGGTTTTTATGTGAAGTCGTGCAAGCGGTGCGAAATGTTTTGCCCGATCGAACACCGCTTTGGGTTCGCATCTCTGCAACCGATTGGGTTCCAAATGGTTGGGATATTGAACAAAGTATTACACTCAGCGATAAATTAAAGTCACTGGGCGTTGATTTAATCGATTGTTCATCAGGCGCAATTGTACCTGGTGAAAAGATTCCCACGGGTGCAGGTTATCAAACTATTTTTGCCGATCGCATTCGACGCGAAGCCAACATCGCCACCGGAGCCGTTGGTATGATTACTGCACCCGCGCAGGCTGACCACATCATCCGTACAGGTCAAGCAGATATGGTATTACTGGCCAGAGAAATGCTGCGCGATCCTTATTGGCCGATGCGGGCTGCCAAGCAACTACGTCAATCCGTTCCTGCTCCAATTCAATACGATCGCGCTTGGTAATTAAGCGAATTTGCGATCGATTTTAGGTCAGCCGATTTAATCAATTAACAGGAGTGAATATGTCTGAAATTCAAAACAAGGTTGTCATCATTACAGGAGCAAGTAGCGGTTTAGGTGAAGCCACCGCTCATCGCTTAGCCGCCAGCGGAGCCAAACTGATGCTTGCTGCGCGCCGCGAAGATAGACTCAAGGACTTGGTGGCTGCAATCGAAAAAACAGGTGGCACAGTTGCCTATCGAGTCACCGATGTGGCCGATCGCGCCCAGATGCAAGCATTGGCAGACGCAACGCTGGAAACCTATGGACGCATTGATGTGCTGGTCAACAATGCGGGTTTAATGCCACTGTCTCCCCTTGACCAGATTAAGGTCGATGAGTGGGATCAAATGATTGATGTCAACATTAAAGGCGTGCTTTACGGCATCGCTGCGGTGCTCCCGACTATGCGCCAACAGAAGTCCGGGCACGTAATCAACTTGTCGTCTGTTGCAGGACATAAAGTATTTCCGGCGGGGGCAGTTTACTGTGCTACCAAGTATGCGGTGCGAGCGATTTCCGAAGGGCTGCGGCTGGAGTCAAACGGTGAAATTCGTTCTACCAACATTTCCCCCGGTGCGGTTGCGACTGAGTTAACCAGTACCATCTCTCATGGTGATACGGCATCAGGGGTTAACGGCAGTTGACAATTTACCTAGATTTACCTAGGATTTAGGAACCAGATTCTCGGTAAATTAATGAACA
>NZ_JAUBTU010000012.1:89941-112373 GCF_036705085.1 Microcoleus sp. B6-A1 | reverse complement strand
ATATTGATTCCATGGCTTTATGCCTCCCAATTTAAAACTATTAAATTTGTCTAAATATCTGCGGAATGTGGGTTTTAGCTTAACTTGTGAGTAATGACGCTAGATTCAACGAGTCGGTGACTGCGAAAGTCAACGTAATTTACGACGGATTTTAGATGGAGAAGGACTGGCAATCACATTCGACGGCAATTTTTTGGTGAGAAACAGTTTGCTTATTTCAAAGTAAAGCGATGCTTTAATTTATTTAATTCGCTTCAACCTACTCACATAATTTAAACTCGCTCCTCTTCATTATTAAGTTACCAAAAATTCGGCAAAAGTAGAAGAGGCTTGCAGCCTCTTCCTAAGATGTCAAATGGGTTCTATAGAGTTGGAGTATCTATGAGGTTGCTAGTTAGAAAATTAAAACTCATCAGCTAATTTAGTTATGGCCTCCGATAGTTACGCAGCATTTCATTATTGGTACAACATAAGTTGCAGAGAGATATATATGCTGGAGGGCAAAGCAACATGACATTTATACGAGCGTGGCGATTCATAACACTGATGCTGGCTTCATTTAGCCTAAGTTTGTCTATGACACATTTGCTAGAGTTGCCACAAAGAATGCAGTTTGACCAGCAACTTTGGGTGAGAGTGACGGTCTTTGAAAATGTGTATAAATTGTTTGGCTCAGTCGGCGCAGCTTTTGAAATTACAGCGATTTTGACAGCAATCGTGCTGACATTTCTTGTTCGCAAACATGGTTCAACTTTTTACTGGACGTTGGGCGGAGCGATTCTTTTGGTGCTGGGGTTTGTGAGTTGGATCATGTTTGTTGCGCCAATGAATGCTGAATTCGCCCAATGGTTGACGAATCCCGTTCCAGCAGATTGGACGCGGTATCGTGACCAATGGGAGTATGCACACGCAGTCAACGCCTTGATTAAAATCATTGGGCTAAGTTTGCTCGCGATTTCTGTGCTTGTTGAAACGCCGAAAAAGAGAGCGATCGATTCTGATCGTGAGTGAGGCTCGTTTATTAGATGGATGAGCTGCTAAAGGCTGGGGCTGCCTATGCGCTGGTAAGGTTGCTTGCAGGATCTTAAAAATAAAGTAGAAGCAGGCGGGACACCCGACAAGAACCATCCTCAAATTGTGCAACACCGAATTTTAAGGCCGCCACAGCCAGGACTTACAAGATTTTAGTTCACATTTTTAGTCACGAAATTTCAGTGCAGAATGCCCTGACAGCTTCTGCAAACTGCTGGTTATGCTCAATTAATGCCATGTGTCCTCCTTTCTGTATAGTAACTAGCTCTGCTTGAGGTAATTCTGCTTTCATTCGCAGGCTAGCTGGGGGGGTAGTGGCAATATCTGAATCGCCGCATATCACCAACACTGGAATGTCAATTGATGGCAAAGTTTTTGTTTCGTCAAATTTGAGCATTCCCAATGTGCCGCGAGCGAGAACGCCGGGAGAACCCAAGGCTGATAAGAAAGCGGAAAACTCTAATTGACCGCGCGTTTCAGTGCCTTTAAATCCCGATAATTCTACACTGATGTGCAGTGAACCATTGAGATAGCTCAGCCAAGTCATTCCCCACATAATGGGTTCAAGAGCTATGGTGAGATAGAGGATAGGTTGGAGCAGCGGCTTCTGCAAAGCGCGTAATAAACTGCTAAAAATAGCGGTTTTTACGGGATTAGTATAAGTCGTATCTACCAGAATTAAACCAGCTACTCGACTACCGAGAAGTTCTGGAAAAAGCCGACTGAATGTTAGAGAAATCATGCCGCCCATGCTGTGTCCAAGTAGGATAACAGGTTTAGTTCCTGCTATGGCAATGACGGCTTCGAGATCGCGGGCAAATTTTTCTAGGGAGTAGTCGCTGTTTTTTGGTCGAGTGGATTTTCCCAAACCTGGAAGATCCCAAACAATCACTCGGTAGCGATCGCTTAGTTGCCGTTTCGCGTAATACCAAACCATACTGTTCGGCCCCCAACCATGTGAGAGAATAATCGGCTGTCCGTCCTCTGGGCCGTAGAATTCTACTTGTAAAATAGTGCCATCAGGCCTCTCTACTCGCTGAACCGTACCCGTCCGCGTCGGCTTCGGTTCGTCAGTACCCGATCGGCGGAACAGCGGCAAACTGATAAAGCGGCCGCCAACAGACCAAAGAAGCATCAACACTCCGCTGACTAAGTAGGAAATCCCTACAAGTTCGCCGATGTAATATTCATAGACAATGTATATACCTCCGCCAAGTACGCCGATGGACAGTAGGCCCACCAGCCATAAAAACAGGAAATTGAAGGGCATGAACGGCATAAGCTGAAACCTTGGGTAGGATTTTGGTTGCGGATTCAACTAAAACAGCAGGAGTCCCGCACTCTACCTGTACAAGGAGTGAGTGACGGGAGGAATGCGCGTGAGCGAAGAGATCCGCCCCCGAGCAAAACCGACAATCTTTAGATATCCGAAAGTGAGGGGGCGGTCGAGGAGCGAACAAATATTGCTCTGCCACTAGCCCTCGTCCCTTTCACGAGATACAATAATATCAGAGTTCGTGAAAATAATGCCTCAAGTAATCACCGCCAAGCTGAAACTAAACCTGACCGCCGAGCAAAAATGCTTGGTGTCTCAGACGGCTTTAGCTTACCGGGATGCCTTGAACTATACTTCACAAGTCGCTTTTGAAGCGGGTAAAACCAGTAATGGCGCTAAGTTGCAGAAGGCTGTCTACAACGAATTGCGAGTTCGATTTGGGCTGGGAGCGCAAATGGCTTGCAATGTACCCAGGCAAGTATCTGCTACCTATAAGACCCTTTGGTCCAAAGTAAAACAATCTAACGATGCTATTGCCAAGGGTTACACGAAGAGACGGTACAAAGGGCTAGATAAACCCCCTAAGTATATTTCTCGAACTTGTACCCTAAACTACCAGCGAGACTACTCTTTTAAGACCGAGCAACAAGTGAGCATTATCACACTGCAAGGTAGAATAGTAGTCCCGTATGATGGTTACAGCAAGCATCTAGATTTAATTGCTAAGGGTGCTAAAATTGGAGCTGCTAAAATTGTCTATCAGCGTTCTTCTAAAGTCTACTACTTAATGACAAGCATTGAAGTAGAAGTACCTGAGCTAGATCCACTAAAAATAACCAGAGTTTCTGGTGTTGATGTGGGTATGCGCTACTTAGCGGTGGAAACAGACTTACAAAAAAAGTCTAAATTCTACTCAGGAAAAGAAGCTAGACATAAAGCCAACCGCTATCACAAAGCTAGACAGACTCTTCAGCGTAAAGACACTCGTTCGGCAAAGCGAAGACTAATCGCGTTATCTGGAAGAGAAAGACGGTTTATCGCTGATGTGAACCACCAAATTAGCAAGGAAATTGCCAAGCCTAACAGCCTGATTGGACTAGAGAACTTGACCGGAATCCGAGATAGAAATAAATCTAAGTCCGGGAAAAAGGCTAGTAAAAAACAGCGTCGAGCTAACAGAAGTAAGGCTAAGTGGTCGTTTGCCGAGTTGCACGGCTATATCGACTACAAGGCTAATCTAAACGGCTCTCTGGCTACTAAAGTTCCAGCGCATTACACATCGAAGAGTTGTCCTAAATGTGGACATACCTCAGATGCCAATAGACCTAACAAAGGACTGTTATTTCGGTGTGAATGTTGCGGTCATGAGTTACACGCTGATTTGGTTGGTGCGCGAAATATTACGATGAGAACGCTGCTGGTTCGGCAAGACTGGATTAGCACGGGGAGCTTGTCAGCATCCCCTAATGTGTCGAGCGTTGAAACCAAAGCTGAAATCCTATCTAGGTTTTCGGAATTGCGGTGGAGTTCAGATACAAGCCCCCATCATAGCGGTACTCCGCTTGATGGCGGGTAGTTGACACAGAATCATACTTAGGTTAGGCCACAGTCGGCAAGCGGTAAGTTAAGCTCTTAACTTGTGCGCTGGTGGAATTTCTTTGATTGATTTGCCCAAGTAATGACAGGATGACTCAAAATGCCCGATCCAAAAATAGCGAGTTCATCGCCAAATGCCAGAGATTCTGTCAGGGTGGAGTTAGTTGAGTTTTTATCTTACCTTCGCAGTCTAGATATTAATATTTTTATTGAGGGCGAGATCCTGCGCTGCAACGCTCCTGAAGGAATTATTACACCAGAACTGCGCGCCGAAATTTCTCATAAAAAAGCCGAAATTATTTCATTTTTAAAAGCAGCTAATCGTACTTCTAGTTTCACTCCTACACCGATTGTTCCGATGGGGCGGGACGGAAATCTACCGCTTTCCTTTGCACAGCAGCGCTTGTGGTTTCTCGACCAATTAGTCCCGAACAATCCTTTTTATAATGTTCCCGCAGCCTTGCGTTTGACAGGTTCGCTCAATTTTTCGGCGCTGCAACAAACCTTCAATGAAATTGTGCGCCGCCACGAAGCTTTACGCACGACTTTAGCAGTAGTTTCGGGGCAACCAGTTCAGAGAATAGCTGCTGCTTTCCACCTCCCGATTAATGTAGTGGATTTGCGAAGCTTGCCAAAGGAATCTCGACAAACTGAAGCAAACAGGCTCACGGCCCAGGAAGCCCAACGCTCTTTCAATTTGTCCAATGACTTGTTGCTGCGAGTCACATTATTGCAGTTAGATGATGCCGAATATTTACTAATGCTGAATATGCACCACATTGTCTCCGATGGTTGGTCGATCGGAGTGCTAATTCAGGAATTAGGCGCACTTTACACGGCATTTGCTAGCGAAAAACCTTCGCCTTTACCGGCTTTGTCGATCCAGTATGCTGATTTTGCCAAATGGCAGCGCGAATGGCTGCAAGGGGAAGTTTTAGAAACGCAGCTTGCTTACTGGAGACAGCAGTTAAACGGCATTTCTATGCTAAATTTGCCTGCGGATCGCCCCAGGCCAGCAATTCAAAGTTACCGAGGCAAAAGGCAATTTTTGCAACTGCCAAAACAACTGAGCGAGGCTTTAGAAACGTTGAGCCAGCGCGAAGGAGTGACGCTGTTTATGACAATGCTGGCAGCTTTTAAAACGTTGCTTTACCATTACGCCCAGCAAGAAGATATTGTTGTCGGTTCGCCGATCGCCAATCGCAACCGCAGTGAAATTGAAGCATTAATCGGTTTCTTTGTCAACAGTTTGGTGTTGCGTACAGATTTGTCGGGAAATCCAACTTTTCGGGAACTTTTAAACCGAGTCAAAGAGGTAGCATTAGGAGCTTACGCTCACCAAGATTTGCCGTTTGAGAAGTTAGTAGAAGAACTGCACCCCGATCGCGCGTTGAACCAAAATCCCTTATTTCAGGTGGCGTTTGCGCTGCAAAACGCGCCGGGGAATCGGTTAGAATTGCCAGAATTAACACTGAGCCCGCAGCAGTTAGATGTGGGTACAGCGCGGTTTGATTTGGAGTTTCATTTGTGGGAGCGATCGCCCAACAGCTCGGGAAGCAACCAATCGCCCAGCAATAAGCTGTGGGTTGATAGCTCAGAGGGTATCAGCGGCATGGTTATTTACAGCGCCGATTTATTTGATGAAGCTACGATTGCGCGCATGATCGGGCATTTTCAAACTCTGTTAGAAAGCATTGTGGCAAATCCCGAACAGCGAATCGCAAATTTGCAATATTTGAGCGCCCAAGAGCGCGATCGTTTGTTAGTTGAATGCAACAATACTCAGGCGGATTATCCGCAAGATTTGTGCATCCATCAACTATTTGAAATGCAGGCAGATCGCACACCGGATGCGGTGGCGCTGGTATTTGGAGAGGAGCGAGTCACCTATGGAGAGCTAAATTTTCGCAGCAACCAACTAGCACGTTATTTGCAAAAAATGGGGGTTGGGGCGGAAGTTTTAGTCGGGCTTTGCTGCGGGCGATCGCTCGATCTGATCGTGGGGATGTTGGGTATCCTGAAAGCGGGAGGAGCTTACTTAATTTTAGATCCGAGCTATCCTGCTGAGCGATCGAGCTTTATGGTAAAAGATGCTCAAGTGTCAGTATTGCTTACCCGCCAGGGAATAAATTCCCTGTCTAATAGCGAAAGTCGTCTAAAGACGACTGAAGGAGGACAAGTTTCCAGTCGGCTTCAGCCGACTTCAGCTATGAGCCAGGGAATTTATTCCCTGGTGGATGATGGCGAAGTGCAAAATTTAGAAACACAGTCAGATGATAAAATTCACCATCCAAGGGTTGTTTTTCTAGACACAGACTGGGAGATGATTTCCCAAGAAATCGCCGACAATCCCACCAGCGCAGCCACAGCCGAAAATCTGGTTTACGCGATTTACACCTCCGGTTCCACGGGAAAGCCGAAAGGAGTTGAAATTGAGCACGGGAGCTTGTTAAATCTCGTTTTTTGGCATCAAAGAGAGTTTGGGGTGTCAGCGGGCGATCGGGCAACGCAAATAGCAGCGATCGGCTTTGATGCTTGCGGGTGGGAAATTTGGCCTTATCTCGCCGCGGGATCTAGCATCTACTTTCCAGAAGATGACATCAGGCGAGATCCTGAAAAACTGCAAAACTGGTTAGTATCAAAAGCCATCACCATTAGCTTTTTGCCAACACCATTAGCAGAGAAAGTTTTGCTATTAGATTGGCCTCAAACAACAGCGTTGCGAATCTTGCTCGCAGGCGGCGAAAAACTGCAACAACATCCTTTAAAATCCCATCCATTTAAGCTAGTAAATAATTACGGCCCAACCGAGAACACCGTCGTCACAACTTCCGGTTATATTCCTGTAACAGAGCAAACAGACATCGCCCCCACAATTGGCCGCCCCATTGCTAACACTCAAATCTACATATTAGACAAATATTTGCAGCCCGTACCAATGGGGGTTGTGGGCGAATTGTACATCGGCGGAAACGGACTAGCTCGCGGCTACCTCAACCGCCCAGATTTAACCGCAAAAAGCTTTATTGTCAATCCTTTTCAACCAAATTCAGGAGAGCGAATTTACAAAACCGGCGACTTAGTGCGCTACAGAGGCGATCGCAACCTTGAATTTTTAGGACGCATTGACCAACAAGTAAAAATTCGCGGTTTCCGCATCGAATTAGGAGAAATCGAGACAGTATTAACTCAACATCCGGCCGTGCAGCAAACTGTAGCAATAGCTTCGGAAGATGGACAGGGAGATAAACGTTTAGTAGTTTATATTGCCCTGAATCCTGAATATAGCAAGGCCAGCGAAAAAAACCAAATAATGCAATTGCAGGACGAACAGGTTTTGCAGTGGCAAATGCTCTACAATGAAACTTACAATCAACCTGCTGTTGACTCAGATCCAACATTTAATATTGTCGGCTGGAATAGCAGCTATACTAATCAACCAATCCCAGCAGAACAGATGCGCGACTGGGCGAACAATCAAGCCGCCCAAATTTTAGCTTTGCAGCCTAGCCGAGTGTTAGAAATTGGCTGCGGCACAGGTTTGTTGCTGTTCCAAATTGCCTCTCGCTGCACTCAATATTGCGGAACAGACTTTTCACCTATTTCGCTCAACTATATTCGGCAGCACTTGGCAACTCAACAGTTAGCTAATGTAACGCTGCTTCAGAAAATGGCGACTGACTTTGCAGGAGTAGAGACAGCCGCTTTTGACGCAGTAATTCTCAACTCAGTCGTGCAATATTTCCCGACTATCGACTATCTCGTGCAGGTGCTAGAAGGTGCGGTGAAAGCAACTGCCCCCGGCGGCTTTATATTCATCGGAGATGTCCGCAGCTTGCCGTTGCTGGCAGCTTTTCACGCTTCGGTACAACTGTATCAAGCCGAACCTTCTCTCGCGGGCGAACAGTTGCAGCAGCGAGTACAAATGCAAATTTTTCAAGAAACAGAGTTAGTTATCGATCCAGATTTTTTTGGCGCATTAAAGCACCGCTTTCCGCAGATTGGCGGCGTAGAGATTCAATTAATTCGCGGTAGCGATCGCAATGAGTTAACTGATTTTCGGTACAATGCTATTTTGCATATTGCGTCTGAAACAGCACGCCCCAAATCATCGCCAAAAGGGGAGCGGGGCGCAGAAAAACGCCTGGATTGGTTGGATGAAAATCAGAATCTGACTGTTACCAAGGTGCAACAAATATTATGGCAAAATCAACTCGATTTTTTAAGCATTGCTAATGTGCCTAATGCGCGGGTAACGGCAGCAGTTAAGGCGGCAGAGTTGCTGTCTGTTGTCGATAAATTTACAACAGCAGGTCAGTTGCAGAAAGCCGTGGAAAAAGTCGAGGATTTAGGAGTCGATCCCGAAGCGTGGTATGCTTTGGAAGTTCCGTATAATGTTAATATTAGTTGGTCTAATTCCGACGGTCAAGGGCGCTACGATGTAGTGTTTGCACGGGGCGAAATTAGAGATTTTGTGCGAGAAACCCGAAGCGATAGCTTGCGTCCTTGGCGCTCTTATGCTAACAATCCCTTACAAGCTAAAGCAGCACGGAAATTAGTGCCACAGTTGCAGGCTTTTCTAGCAGAAAAATTGCCGGAATATATGGTTCCGTCGGCTTTTGTGGTGCTGGAGTCGCTACCTGTGACGGCTAACGGAAAGGTCGATCGCGTCGCTTTGCCTGTACCGCAGCCGATTAAGTTAGAATGGGCTGGCGGTTATGTTGCGCCTCATACTTCTATTGAGGAAGTTTTAGTGAAAATTTGGGCTGAGGTTTTGGGGATAAAGCGAGTGGGTATCCGGGACAATTTCTTTGAATTGGGAGGCCATTCGCTGCTGGCGACTCAGCTTGTTTCTAGAGTGCGAGATGCTTTCGGGGTAGAGTTGCCTTTGCGCCGGGTTTTTGAAGCGCCGACAATTGCAGAATTATCTAAGATTGTTGAGGGTTTGAAAGATAAGAATGCTAAAAGTGAAGTTCCGGCTTTAGTGCCGATTTCGCGCGATAGTCGGCGGCGGAAGCTATCATCTTTTAATGGACCTATTGCATAATTTTTTGATTGATAGAGCAACCGCAGATGAAGGGCAGATTAACGCTGATAAACGCAGATAATTTTAAGATGGTTTTTGGCTTGGGCAAGATGTTGAATGGAGAAAGTAAATGAAAAGGATGGCTGTTGAACAGGATGCAATTTCGATAAGTATGCAGCAAGAAACAGAAGTTTTTGTATTTCCAGCATCGTTTGCTCAGCAGCGGCTTTGGTTCCTCAATCAATTAGCACCGGGTAATCCTTTCTATAATGTTTCAACAGCGCTCCGCTTAACAGGTTCGCTCAACTTAAGATGCTTAGAGCAAACTTTCAATGAAATTGTGCAGCGGCATGAAACTTTACGCACTACTTTTACGCTTTTGGAAGGGGAACTCGTACAAGTTATTGCTCCCATTTTAACGGTATCCCTCCCCACAATCGACTTACAAAATCTCTCGCCAGCTCAGCAGGAAACCGCAGCGCTGCAACTCGCAACTGATGCAGCGCAATGCCCTTTCGATTTAGCCGCCGGGCCGTTATTTAAAGTAACGCTGTTACAACTCAGTGAAACAGAACATATATTGTTGCTGAATTTACATCATATTGTGGCTGATGGTTGGTCGATTGGAGTGCTAATTCGAGAGCTGGGAACGCTTTACACAGCCTTTGTAAAAAATGGGATCTCGCACTTACCAGCACTGCCCGTGCAGTACGCCGACTTTGCAGAGTGGCAGCACCAATGGTTGCAGGGCGAAGTATTAGAAACGCAGTTAGCTTATTGGCGGCAGCAGTTAAACGGAATTACCACACTCAATCTACCAACTGACAGGCAAAGACGAGCCGTTCCATCCTACCGCGGCGCTAAACAATTTATAACACTATCACCTGCTTTGAGCGAGGCGCTAAAGTCATTTAGCCAGCAAGAAAGCGCGACTTTATTTATTACTCTACTAGCCGCTTTTCAAACTTTGCTGTACCGCTATACAGGACAAGTAGATATTGCAGTAGGAACGCCGATCGCCAATCGCAACTTGAGCGAAATAGAAGCATTAATCGGTTTTTTTGTCAACAGTTTGGTGCTGCGTGCAGATTTATCAGGAAATCCAACTTTTCGGGAACTATTGCATCGGGTAAAAAACGTCGCAATGGCAGCCTACGCTCACCAAGATTTGCCCTTCGAGAAGTTGGTTGAGGAATTGCACCCCGATCGCGAGTTGAGCCGCAACCCCCTATTTCAAGTTAGTTTCAGCCTGCAAAACACTCCTGTAGCAGCGCTAGAATTGCCGGGAATCGTTGGAGAGGCGATCGACTTTGACGCAGGAACCGCCAAGCTAGATTTAGAGTGCCACTTGTGGGAAGATGCAGGAAGTATTCGAGGGCAATTTGTCTACAGCACAGACTTATTTGATAGCGCCACAATTGCGCGCATGGCGGGACATTTCCAAACGCTGCTCGAAGCCATTGTTGCCAATCCCAAACAGCACCTCAGCGGCTTGGCTTTGCTGACAGCGCCAGAATACCAGCAATTATTAATCGATTGGAATGACACTCAGAGAGATTATCCGCAAAACCAGTGTTTCCATCAGCTATTTGAAGAGCGAGTCGCGCGATCGCCCGATGCTGTCGCCGCCGTCTTTGAAAACCAGCAGTTAACCTACCGCCAACTCAACAGCCAAGCCAACCAACTTGCACGTTACTTGCAGCAATTGGGAGCAGCACCAGAAATTTTAGTGGGCCTTTGTGTAGAACGTTCCTTAGATGCGATCGTCGGATTGCTAGGCATTATCAAAGCAGGCGCAGCCTACCTGCCTTTAGATCCAACTTATCCTCAAGAGCGCCTTAACTTCATGTTAGAAGATGCTCAAGTGCCGATTTTGGTAACTCAGCAGCACTTAGCAAAAAAATTAACCCAGCCGGAAAAATTCGGAGTTTTTTCAGTAGTGTGTTTGGACTCCGACAGAGAAATTATCGCCCGAAAAAGCCCAGAAAATCCAACTACAAATATCCTACCAGAACACCTAGCATACGTTATTTACACATCTGGTTCAACCGGAAAACCCAAAGGCGTTTTAATCGAACATCGGGGACTATACAACTTAGCCATAGCTCAAATAGAAGCTTTTAACTTAACCTCAAATCACCGCATTTTGCAATTCGCCTCCCTGAGTTTTGATGCCTCAATATTTGAGATTTTCATGGCATTAGGAACCGGAGCAACACTTTACTGTGCCAAAAAAGAATCTTTGTTGCCAGGACAAACATTAATCCAATTTTTGCAGGACAATGCTATTACCCACGCTACCCTCCCGCCCTCGCTGCTAGCTGTCCTTCCAAACGCCGAACTTCCCGCACTGCAAACAATCATCTGTGCTGGCGAATCTTGTTCCCCGGATATTGTTAAACGCTGGGCTTCCCGGCGCAGATTTTTTAACGCTTACGGCCCTACAGAAGCGACAGTCTGGTCAAGTTTGGCCGAAATTGGCGATTCCCTGCGGGATAGCTTCGCTTCACGCAAAAAACCGCCCATCGGCCGCCCAATAGCCAACACTCAACTCTATATTTTAGATAAAAATTTACAGCCTGTACCCGTTGGAATTCCCGGTGAATTGTACATCGGCGGCAGCGGATTGGGGCGAGGCTACCTGAACCGCCCCGAATTAACCGCCCAGAGATTTATTGCTAATCCCTTTAGCCAGAAAGCAAAAGAACGAATTTATAAAACTGGTGACTTAGCTCGCTATTTTCCCGACGGCAATATTGAGTTTTTAGGCCGCACTGACGAACAGGTAAAAATTCGCGGTTATCGAATAGAATTGGGAGAAATTGAAGCGCTGCTGGTTCAGCATCCTGCAGTCAAAGAAACAGCGGCGGTTGCTGGGGATGATTTGTCCGGCAACAAACGCCTAGTTGCTTATGTCGTCCCCAATCACAATCAGACGCTTAATCCCGGGGAACTACGCAATTTCCTTAAACAACAACTGCCCAATTACATGATTCCCAGTGCTTTTGTGGCAATGGATTTTCTGCCCCTAACTCCAAATGGCAAAATTGACCGCCTGCGCCTACCTGCACCGGGGAATCTAACTAGCAATTCCATAGATAAAAGCTGCATTGCACCTCGCACACCAACCGAGTCAACCCTCGCCCAAATTTGGGCCACAACCCTCAACGCAGAGTGCGTTGGCATTCGCGATAACTTCTTCGATTTGGGTGGAGATTCCCTGCTGGCAATCCGCCTCATCAATGAGATTAACCAGAAATTTCAGCGCGAATTGCCGCTGTCTGCTCTTTTTTTAAATCCGACAATTGAAGGTTTAGCAGATTCGCTATCTTCAGAAACAAATTCTCTGGAATGGTCGCCTTTAGTTGCAATTAAGCCTCGCGGTAAAAATCCCCCGTTCTTCTGCGTCCATCCCATCTTTGGCGTCGTATTTCCTTATTGCGAGTTAGCCTTTGGGCTAGGAGAAAATCAACCTTTTTACGGGCTGCAACCAAAGGGTATTGACGGCGAAAGTTCTCCGTTAACTAGCATTGAAGACATGGCGGCTGACTACATCGCAGCCTTGCGTACCGTTCAACCAAAAGGGCCTTATTTTTTAGGAGGCTGGTCTTTTGGAGGTTTGGTTGCTTTTGAGATGGCTCAACAGTTGCTCGCAGCGGGGGATGAAGTGGCTTTACTTGCTGTGCTGGATACTTTAGCGCCGGTTTCTGCTAACAAACCTTCTTTTTGGGACGGTTGCAAGTTTATTATGACTACTGTTTCGCGCTCTATCTGGCCTTTTGTAGTAGATTATTTTCGCTTGGTGGCTGCGGCAGAAAATGTTCAAAGTGGCGGTATTGCTGCCAAATTCCCGAAATTAAATAAGATGCTTAATTTGGCAGCTAATTTTTTGCATCGCTGGAATTGGAAACAGGCCGTTATGGTTAGCATCCTATCTCAAGAGTCAAAAAAACACAACTGGCGCGAGCTGGCAATTCCTTCGATGTTTACTGTATTTCAGGCTAACAGTCAAGCAACTCTCAGCTATGTACCGAAAATTTATCCGCAGCGAATTACTCTGTTTAGATCGAGGGAACAGCTAAGCATGAGTAATCAAGATCGGACTCTTGGCTGGAGTGAATTAACGACCCAAAAAGTAGAGGTGATTAGAGTTCCTGGGAATCACCTGACTATGCTGAGAAAACCCTGCGTCGAGGTGCTGGCTCAACAGCTAAAGCATTGCTTGGAGAAGGAATTAAGTGATTGAGCGGCCCGCGTGCTGGTGTGCCGCAACCGGGTTTGATGTGCGAAAGTGCTATTAGTCCTGAATCTTATCTTCATCTGCGTGAATCAGCGTCCATCCATTGTCATCTGCGGTTTACATTCTCTTTTTAAAACCGCAGATGAGGGCAGATAAACACAGATTAACGCAGATGAATTAGATCGAGTCGGGTTGCAGCATCCATCCGTGATTGTTGAGTGATGACTGTTCTGAAATGCCTCAATCTAACATCTAAAATTGCCCAATGGATTGCGCGATGCTGAAGATGATAGCAGCCAAACCTGCTGCGATCGGAATTGTCACCAGCCAAGCCGAACCAATTGACAGCAAAGTTTGCAAGCGTACTGTTTTCCAAGCTTTGATCAGCCCGACTCCGACGACTGCACCGACTAAAGCGTGGGATGTGGAAACTGGCAAACCGAAGCGGGATGCTAGCAAGACTGTGGTGGCTGTGGCTAATTCCGCGCAAAATCCGCCGCTTGGTTGGAGTTCGATGATTTTTTCGCCGACTGTGGCAATTACATTTTTGCCCCAGATGGCTAAACCGATGACTATTCCTGCGCCTCCGAGGACTAAAATCCACAGGGGAACGCTGAAATCTTCTGAGGGAAAGGAACCTGTGCGCCGGATGTAGGCGATCGCAGCTAGGGGAGCAACTGCATTTCCTACGTCGTTGGAACCGTGGGAAAAGGCTACAAAACAGGCGCTCAAGACTTGAAATCTCGCCATTTGTTGCTCGATGGGAGAGTGGCGGGGAGGGGGAGAGGGGGAGAGGGGGAGAGTGGGAGATTGGGAAAATATTCCCTCTTTCTTATTCCTTGCATCCGTTACATCCGTTACATCTGTTACAAAATCCGCTGCCGAACCTTCTTCCTTCTCAACTGATTCTAATTTTTTCCAGCTATTGAGTGTCAGGACGATCGCCCCAATACTCCCAATGCCAATGACAATATCGTGAATTGGCAGATTCCAGCCAAATCGATCGTGCGCGGCGGCGATCGCCCCTGTCTGCACCAAAGCGACATTCACAACAGACGGCAGTACAATTATCCCAAATACGCTCAGCATTGTTGCACTCAGCCAAGGTATCCACTCGCGCAGTTGAAATAGAGGATCTGGCCGATCGAGAATCCAATACTTCACCCCACTGTAAAATAGCGCTGCTAAAGCACCGCTGGCGATCGGTGTCGCCACCCAAGTTAGGGAGATCGTGCCGATGGTTCGCCAATCAACTGCATTAATTCCGGCTGCCACACAGCTAAAACCCGCGATCGCGCCCACCACTGCATGAGATGAAGAAACCGGCAAACCTCGACTGGTAGCGATTTGCAGCCAGATCCCGCTAGCTATCAGCACTGACACCATCCCGATTAAAAATACTTGCGGCTGAGTAGAGAACACATCTGCATTCACAACTCCTGTTGCCAGAGTTTCGGAAACTCCTTGGCCGAACAGCACTGCGCCGGAAAATTCCAGTATGCCTGCAACAATTATTGCCTGCCGCAGCGTTAGCGCCTTCGAGCCTACGGATGTCCCCATCGAGTTAGCGACATCGTTTGCCCCCAAGTTGGCGGCGACGTACAAGGCCAGTGCAGCCATTGCCCCCAGTTGCAGAAATACGACCCCAGAGGTATCTAACATAGAAATTTTTTGACATAAAACGGGCATTTCGATATATGATAAGGGATTGTGAGTTTTGGTAAATCCCATGAAAGGCGCAGAAATAATCCGTTCTATAGAAACGGAAGAAATAAATAGAGTCAAGCAAGAACTTAATAAACAACTCCCCGAAATTTACGTGGGCGACACAGTGCGAGTCGGCGTGAAAATTAAAGAGGGTAACAAAGAACGGGTTCAGCCCTACGAAGGGACTGTGATTGCCATGCGCAACGGCGGGATTAATGAAACAATCACCGTCCGCCGAGTGTTTCAGGGCGTCGGAGTGGAACGGGTGTTTTTGATTCACTCGCCCCGCATCGCCACGATCCAAGTGATGCGCCGCGGGAAAGTCCGCAGAGCAAAACTTTACTACCTGCGCGATCGGGTGGGCAAAGCTACTCGCGTCAAACAGCGGTTCGATCGCTCCCTGTAGGAATGCACCCAGCTTTCCCTTGGTTCATGGTTCATGGGAAATTTTAAAAAATTCAAAAAAAGTTTCCCATTTACGAGCGCACTGTGTTAAAATAGAAATCTAGAGGTTAAGCGAATTTCAGCAACCTCACCTGTGCGCTCTTAGTTCAGTTGGTAGAACGCAGGTCTCCAAAACCTGATGTCGGGGGTTCAAGTCCTCCAGGGCGCGCTGAATCACCAAACTTTAAATTCTGCCCGAAAGCGCCCGGATTATTGGCTGGCAACAGTCAAAACCGCAAACTTTCGGGTAGAATTAATTTTTGTGGGCGGTTCGCAAAAAATGCCATCAACAAATGCTCGGTGTGGCTTCTCGATCATCGGTTTCGGCGATCGGCATTTACGCCGTTGATTGGTTGGGCTTGTAAAAAAGTCGTGGCTTTAGATTTGAGATTTGGGACTTGGGCGTAAGTGGTTAGTGTCACAAAATCTGAGAGCCGCGGGCCACTCACACCATCTAAAATCTAAAATCTAAAATCTAAAATCGCAAGGGGGATTGAATCGTGGCGAAAAAAGACGAAGCTCAAGAAACTCAAGAAATAACGGCGCCTGGGTTTAATCCTACGGGTTTTTTTAAGGAAACTAGAGAAGAACTCGACAAAGTGGTTTGGCCCAGCAGGCAGCAGCTAATCAGCGAGTCTTTGGCCGTGCTTTTGATGGTCATCCTCTCAGCAAGCCTGATCTATTTGGTGGATAACTTCTTTAACTGGGGCGCGGGAAAGGTGTTTGGGCCATGACTTTTGCATCAGAAGAATCTGAGTATTCCACAGAAGCGACGGGACAGGCAGCATCGCCAGATGTGCCGGAGATTGATGCTCGCTGGTATGCTGTTCAAGTTGCCTCTGGCTGCGAAAAGCGCGTGAAGGCAAACTTGCAGCAGCGGATTCAAACTTTGGATGTTGCCGATCGCATCGTTCAAGTAGAAATTCCGCAAACTCCGGCAATCAAAGTCGGCAAAGACGGTTCCAGGCGGCAGTCAGATGAAAAAATCTTTCCCGGCTACGTACTCATCCGTATGTTTATGGACGAGGATACGTGGCAGGTGATCAAGAATACCCCGAATGTAATTAATTTTGTCGGGGCAGAGCAGAAACGCCGCTACGGGCGCGGCAGGGGTCACGTCAAACCGCTACCTCTGAGTCATTCGGAAGTAGAACGGATCTTCAGAAACGCTCAGGAATCAGAACCAGTTGTCAAAGTATCGATGTCTGCTGGAGACCACGTTGTGGTACTTTCCGGGCCGTTTAAGGATTTTGAAGGTGATGTGATTGAAGTTAGCCCGGAACGAAACAAGCTCAAAGTTTTACTCTCGATTTTTGGGCGCGATACGCCTGTAGAATTGGAGTTCAATCAGGTTCAGAAACAGAACTAACTAATGGCAAAGAAAGTTGTTGCAGTAATTAAGTTGGCGATTACGGCGGGAAAAGCCAACCCAGCTCCTCCGATCGGCCCAGCATTGGGTCAGCACGGCGTCAATATTATGATGTTTTGCAAGGAGTACAATGCTAGAACCGCAGACCAAGCAGGTCTGGTGGTTCCGGTAGAAATTTCGGTTTTTGAAGACCGCAGTTTTACGTTTATTCTCAAAACTCCGCCGGCCTCGGTTTTGATTCAAAAAGCCGCTGGCATTGCTAAGGGTTCGGGAGAACCTAATCGCAAGCAAGTAGGCTCGATTACACAGGCTCAACTGCGAGAAATCGCTGAAACCAAAATGCCTGACCTCAATGCTAATGATGTTGAGGCTGCTATGAAAATTGTGGCAGGAACGGCTAAAAATATGGGCGTGGCGATCGCGGATTGAAGTCAGTTGTCAGTTGTCAGTTGACAGTTGGCAGTTGTCAGTAATTCAGGATTTTGAAGCTAAAATCTTCAAGCTCAAATCGCAAATCCTAAGTCGGTTCAGGGGGAGAAGCAAAGCTTCGCTAGTAACCGAAAACGGGTAGATTTTAAGATTGTCCGATATGTGCAATCTAAAATCTAAAATCTAAAATCTAAAATCGACTGACCCCAGGAGATAACAATGGCAAAGAAAGTATCGCGAAGACTGCAAGAACTTCAAAAGAAAGTTGAAGACAGACCTTATCTACCGCTGGAAGCTCTGCAACTTTTGAAAGAAACAGCAACCGCTAAGTTTGGCGAAGCTGCTGAAGCTCACATCCGTTTGGGAATTGACCCGAAATATACTGACCAACAGTTGCGGACAACTGTATCGCTGCCAAAAGGAACTGGTCAAGTAGTCAGAATTGCGGTGATTGCTAAGGGCGAAAAAGTTAAAGAAGCTCTGAATGCCGGCGCGGATATTGCTGGTTCTGAAGAGTTGATCGATGAAATTCAGAAGGGCATGATGGACTTCGATTGCCTGATTGCTACCCCAGACGTGATGCCGTTGGTGGCAAAATTGGGTCGGTTGTTGGGCCCGCGTGGTTTGATGCCTTCTCCGAAAGGTGGCACGGTGACGACTGACATTGCTCAGGCGATCAACGAGTTTAAAGGTGGTAAACTAGAATTCCGTGCCGATCGAACTGGCATCGTTCATGTTATGTTTGGCAAGGCAGCTTTCTCAGCGGAAGATTTGCTCGTCAACCTTCATGCTTTGCAAGAAACAGTTGACCGCAACCGTCCTTCTGGTGCTAAAGGTCGCTACTGGCGCAGTTTGTACGTATCCGCAACAATGGGCCCGTCGATCGAAGTCGATATCAGTGCTCTGCGCGATACCAAACTTGATGCTGCGTAGAAAGAATTAAGCAGAAGGCAGAAGGTAAAAGACAGCTTCGGCTGTCTGTGTAAATCTCTCACAAGACTTACGCCAGACCCTTGCTAATCTCTGCCTTCTGATGATAGCCTAATCAAAAATCAATAAGCTGAAGACCGCAGGTGCCGACCGCTTAATTTCCTGCCGAGGCTGAAGAAATAAAAACTCAAGACTCAAAGATTAGAAATTTTCTATTTTTAATTCTGACTTGTTAATTTTTAATTCTCTGCCCCGGCTCTAAGGTCGGGGTTTTTGGTGGGCAGTTTTCGATCCTAAAAGGAGGTGAAATAAGTATGGGCAAAACTTTAGCAGTAAAAAATGAGATTATTGCAGACCTCAAGCAAACCTTGAGCGAATCTCAACTGGCGATCGTGATTGACTACACGGGCTTAACTGTTGCTGAAATCACAGATTTGCGTCGGCGTTTGCGTCCGAAAGGCAGCAGTTGCCAAGTGGCAAAAAACACGCTAATGCGAATTGCTGTTGAAGGCAACGAAACCTGGCAGCCGATACAAGAATTGCTGACCGGTACGTCGGCGTTCCTGTTCGTCCAAGAAGATATTGGCGGCGCGATTAAAGCTTACCAAGAATTCCAAAAAGTCTCTAAGAAGACTGAACTTCGCGGCGGCGTGATGGAAGGACGGGTACTGAAAGAAGCTGATGTTAAAGCATTAGCTGATCTGCCGTCGAAAGAACAACTCATGGCTCAAATTGCTGGCGCTATCAACGGTGTCGCAACCAAGTTGGCTGTGGGTATCAATCAAGTTCCTACTTCGATCGCTCGCGGTCTTAAAGCTTATGCTGAAAAAGACGGCGATTCCGCAGCAGTAGAAGCAGAAGCACCAGCAGAAGCTCAAGCAGAAGCACCAGCAGAAGCTCAAGCAGAAGCACCAGCAGAAGCTCAAGCAGAAGCACCAGCAGAAGCTCAAGCAGAAGCACCAGCAGAAGCTGAAGGCACATCTGCGTAAGTCATTAGTAATTAGTCACGAGTCAACAGTCGTTAGTTTTGAGAAACAAACTCATGACTGGAGACAAGAAACTCATAATTAATGAGCAATCCCCAATCCACAATCCACAATCCACAATCGAACTAGGAGTTCAAAAAATGTCTACTGCAACTGATGAAATCTTGGACAAACTTAAGTCTTTGACTTTGCTCGAAGCATCTGAATTGGTCAAGCAAATTGAAGAAGCTTTCGGCGTCAGCGCTGCTGCTCCTGTAGGCGGCATGATGATGATGGGCGGCCCTGCTGCTGCCGCTGCTGAACCCGAAGAAGTACAAACTGAGTTCAGCGTGATTCTTGAAGAAGTTCCTGCTGACAAGAAAATCGCAATTCTGAAAGAAGTCCGCGCTATTACCGGTCTGGGTCTGAAGGAAGCGAAAGACTTGGTAGAAGCTGCACCGAAGGCAGTTAAGGAAGCTATTGCTAAGGAAGCTGCTGAAGAAATGAAGAAACAGCTTGAAGCTGTGGGCGCAAAGATTGCTATCAAGTAGTCAGAGAATGTAGTTGATATCAATTCCGTTGACACCGGAATGATGGTTGACGGTTGACTGTTGACTGTTGACTGTTGACGGTTGGCTGTTGAGTGTTAACACTTAACTGTTAACTGTTAACTGTTAACTATTCCCTAAAATTAATCGCGCGATAGTTACATCTCTCGCGCGATTAATTATTTTTTGCGCTAGGGAAACTGCATTGCCGTTTCCTCTTAGATTTTAGAGGCGGCTTCCATTTGTCGCACGACTGTTAAAGCAGAATAGGAAACACCGGCAGTTCCTTCTCCGGGATGGGTGGAGTCGCCGACTAACCAGAGGTTTTTAATTGGTGTGCGGTTGGCAAATCCGAAGGGGCCGAAGGTTGGTATTCGCTGCCCAATGCCACCCACAACGCCTCTATCTCTCGCTGTGTAGCGGGCAAAGGTGCGGGGGGTGGCGGCTTCTTGGTGTACGATCGACTCTGGCGTCAAATTGAAATATTCGCTCAAACGGGCGATCGCCCCTGCGGTATATTTTTGCTTTAATCCTTCATAATCAACCGAATTCCACCACATTCGAGTATCAGTAAATGACGAAGCGATAATTGTCGCCATTCCCTCCGGTGCTCGCCCATCACCCGGATGACTGACTGAAACAAATAATGAATTATTCTCCCCAATCTCGCCGTCGTAATCGTAGAGAAACTGAAGGTGGGGCGGACAATTTTCGGGAATTGCGCTTTCATGGACTCCCAAATATATCACAAAAGCACCGGATGCGGGCGGCAATTTATCGACTCGATATTTGTAGCCTGCCATTTGATTTGGCAGTTGGTTGTTTGTCTCTGAAGTCTCTGATTTAACCGATAAATTATCTATTAAATTGCCGAGACTTGGCTCGCTTGACAACAATTTTACTAGATTTTGCGCGGTCACGTTGGCAACAATGCGATCGGCTGTTTCTGTCCAAACTTCGCCTGTTTTTTGATTGCGAATCACTGTACCGATGGCTTTGCCGTTGGCGGTGACAATACTTTCAACTGTATGCCGCAACAGGACTTTGCCGCCGTAGAGTTCGATCGCCTCTACCAGTCGATCGCTCAATACCTGCATACTTCCTTGTAGATGATACAATCCCTGCGGCGCTTGCGAAACTCCTAAAGCCGTCGCCGCGTAAAGCAGCGCCGTTTCTTCGGTATCAACTTGAGAATACAATTTTAACTGCAAATCCAGAAAAGTTTTCAAGCGCAAATTGTCGCCCAACCCACAAAGCCGCAAAGCATCTCCCACTGTCATAAAAGTGAAAGGCAAAGTAATTAGAGTATCGGGACGAACTGCTTGAATTAATTGCCAGAAATCCCAGAAGTTTCTGGGCGGTAAAACTGGATCGCGCCCTTGAAATTTCCAGCTAGCTTGGAACAATGCAGACAATAATTGCCAAAAAGGTTCGCTTCCGGGAAACTGTCGCTGCCTTTCTTCCTGCCACTTTTGCGGATCTCGCCACACGCTAATCGGTGCGGTTTCTCCCGGCAAAAACACCGCACAAGCGGGATCGCAGGGTGTCGCGGCAGGAAGTTCTATGTCTAATTCTGAGAAAATTCGGTGGTGAATGCCTCCGGGTTCCAATCCTGCAACCTGCGTGGCGCCGACATCGAAGGTAAAGCCTTTGCGTTTGAAGGTGGAAGCGCATCCTCCGGGGACGATCGCCTGGTCTAAGACTAGCACTTTGTATCCTCTGCGGGCTAGCAGGGCTGCTGCTGTCAGCCCGCCGATGCCACCTCCAATTACCGTGACGCGGCCCTTAGTGTCTGCTGGATTGGATTTGCCTAAAGGGGTGCGATCGCCTGTCATAAATTTATTTATTGTAATATTTCTTAATAGTATGCTCATATTTTGCAATAAAAAGCTCTTGTAGCGACAGGTTGAAATCTATCGCTACAAGAGGAAGGAGGCCGAGTTTAGAGGACGTTTTAGGGGTAAGGTGCTCCGGGGGCACCCGGAGCGTTAGACTGGGCCGTGTTGATGAGAGAATCAGGGACGGCGCCACTTGTTGAGATAAGCTTCGCCAATCCCAGCCACAGCCTGCATTTGAGCTAGCTGTTCCCGTAAAGTTTTGATGGTTCTTAGCTGTTCTTGAGACTGTTGCTGCAAAGCGTCGTAATTTCGCTGTATCGCCGCACTCTGGCTCAATTGATTTTCTAGAGATTGCAACTTGGTTAGTTGAACTTGGAAATCGCCGATCACACTTGACTTTTCTGCTAACTCGTGCTGCAAAGAGTCGTAACTCGACTTGGACACGGTTTGCTGCAATTGCTGTGCCAAATTTTGCTTTTCGGTAGCTAATTGCTGTTCCAAAGATGCGATCGAACTTTCTCTTTCTGCTAACTGCTGCTGCAAAGATTCCAAAGAACTCGATTTTTCTGCTAGCTGCTGCTGAAACTCGTGTTCCCGGTGTTCTTTTTCGGCGAATTGCTGCTGCAAAGATTCCAGAGCGCTGGATTTTTCGGCTAATTGCTGCTGAAACTCGTGTTCGCGGTGTTCTCTTTCTGCTAACTGCTGCTGCAAAGATTCCAAAGAACTCGATTTTTCTGCTAGCTGCTGCTGAAACTCGTGTTCCCGGTGTTCTTTTTCGGCGAATTGCTGCTGCAAAGATTCCAGAGCGCTGGATTTTTCGGCTAATTGCTGCTGAAACTCGTGTTCGCGGTGTTCTCTTGCGGCGACTTGTTGCTGCAAAGATTCCAGAGCACTGGATTTTTCAGCTAATTGCTGCTGAAACTCGTGTTCGCGGTGTTCTCTTTCGGCGACTTGTTGCTGCAAAGATTCCAAAGAACTCGATTTTTCTGCTAGCTGCTGCTGAAACTCGTGTTCCCGGTGTTCTTTTTCGGC
>NZ_JAUBTU010000012.1:89619-89841 GCF_036705085.1 Microcoleus sp. B6-A1 | reverse complement strand
CGATTTTTCTGCTAGCTGCTGCTGAAACTCGTGTTCCCGGTGTTCTTTTTCGGCGAATTGCTGCTGCAAAGATTCCAAAGAACTCGATTTTTCAGCTAATTGCTGCTGAAACTCGTGTTCGCGGTGTTCTCTTTCGGCTAGCTGTTGCTGCAAAGAAGCGATCGAACTTTCGCGTTCACTCAACTGCTGCTGTAAACTTTCGTAACTTGACTTCGCTACTGT